>NYTP01000011.1 GCA_002683575.1 Bermanella sp. | reverse complement strand
GCGGCCATGGTGCAGGCTAAACACCACCATGTTGGTTGGGCTGCGGTTGCGTTTAGTGCGGTACTTAACGTTGTGCAGGTGAGCGTTGGGCTGACGATGTTTGGGCCCTTTCGTGAAGCGGCAAGTCAAAATGAGTCACTGGGCGTATTAGCAGGGGCCGTGGTGGCCTTGTCTTTTATGATTTATTTTGCAGCAAAACTCTTATTAGGTTTGGCTGCACTTATTTTTGGACTGGCCAGTATGAATGCTGGTGACAAAAAATTGGGTGGTGTGACGGCGTTAGTAGGGGTGATTGCCATGCTTGCTAATGGCATCTTAGTGATGTTTGGGCGTGATGGCTTTTTACCGTCACCGGTTGCCGGTGGTTCGGGTGTTTTGGCGACTTTGCTTTTGGCGGTTTGTTTGATCAGCCTTGCGCGTAAAGATTCTGTGTCTCTTAAGTAGGCTTTGGCAGTAATTAAAGTGGCATTAATAAAGGGAGCATTTATAAAGGGCGGTGTATTTGCTCTTTTTTGGTGTTGTATTAATGAGTCCTTAACAAAAAATTAACTGAATCTATTTCATTGGTCTGCTTCCAATGAAACAGGTTCAGTTAAAAAACGATTAATCTACCCAATATTTATTTCTGAACAACTCGCGTATATGCCAGCTCGTGTTGGCCTGCCTCAACCGTGTAGGCTTTAATGGTAAGCTCATTTCCCACAAAGTCTAAGCGGAAAAACCCTTTGATTTTATCTTGCTGCCAAAAAACCTCATTGCGATTTTCATCACGAAATGAACGGGTTTTAGCACCAGCGCCCGATACAATAAATTCAGTGCTGCCGCAGTTGTCACGTGCCTTTAAATACTGCAAGTCATGGTCATGGCCGGTAATTAATAAGTCCACGTTATCGCACACGGATTGCTCTAAAAAGTTGTGCCATACAATGCCTAGTAGGGGAACGTTGTCATATAGCCCAGCATTGCCGTGGCGACCATTGGAGATGTAAGGGTGGTGGGCAAAGGCGATGCGCCAAGGTGTTTGGCTGGTGGTGAGCTGTTCTTCAAACCAAGCTTGCTGCTTCTTTTTATAGGGGATTTGTAGGTACTCAGGGTTTAAGTCACTTAACGCAGCTAATGGATTGCTGTCTAGAGCAAAGATATCCACCAGTTTGGCGTCGCTTGCTACGGGTGCGGCAAAGCGATAATAGCGTGCAGGCATGTTCCATTTTTCACTATAGCGATCCGCTTGATAATGATATTCCACTTGATGTTCACCCTTGTTGTTATTCAAGCCGATTCCATCAATGGTTGAATTATCATGATTGCCAAGGGCCATATAAAACGGAAAGTCGAGATTTTCATACGGGTATTCAAACTTGGTCAGCATTTGCTGATCTTGTGCGCTATCAATGCCCACTTCATAAATGTTGTCCCCAAGGCCAATGGCAAAGTCACAACTTTTTTCAGCGCAAACCGCTTCTATTGCGCGGCTTACTTCGTATTGTGCTTCTTTACCTGTGCCCATGTCGCCAATGGCAATAATACTGACTTGGGTGTTAGGTGCGGGGATGGGCGTGGGTAAAGGGGCGGGGTCATCAGACATAGCCAAAGATAAGCTTGGGGCCAATAAGCTAGATAATGCGAGAGTCGGTAAGATTTTATTTTTCATATTGTATCCTCCATGATTGGAGCGCTCACACTAGCGAGAAGTTATTACATTAAAAATACCTTAATACGACAGATGCATGTCATATAGGGACACATTGCTTAAAGGTTGAAGTTCGTCACGAACAGCCGTACTAGAAAGTGGCACCCATCCAGAATCGTTATGATGGGTGAGTAAAAGTATTACCCGGTACGCTGGACCTTTATTAAATGCTATTATCCGCTTGTGACACATTAAGCAGTTTAAATACAGGGACCAGTATGAAATCACTTATGATTCATGCCATTAGTGCGGTTATTGTTTTTTACTATCTAGATTTGTTTTCGGACTCAATATTTCTTTCGATTATTTTACCCTTGTTATTTCTTTATTTTGTATTTAGGTTGATTGCTAAAGTGATGGTGTATTTTTTGGGCGGGCCTATGTACACGAAGTCAACACAGGCTGAAAGAAAAGTAATACATGAAACCTTTATCCGAAAAAATAGGGTTAAAGATAAATAGATTGCTCTAAATAAGCAGGTCTAAATAAGCTGATCTAAATAAAGTGTTAATCTAACAGCTAAGAGTAACAAAAACGGTATGGTCCACCGTTTATCCTAGTGAGTATTTGTTATAAGGTTTTGTGATCTCCTTTCATTGTGTAGGCTGTGCCGGCCTAGTAATTGAATAAACAATTAGAAATAAATGTTATGATCTCACCCTTAAAATGAATCCCCATCTTTTTGATTCAAACACATATTAGCCATAATAGATTTAATGTATGCGACTGCTAAAAACTGCGTTTCACCCTGATATTTCCCCAAACGATACTCTGCCAGAAAGTGAATTAGTCATGATTGAGCGTCATGCGGCGCGTGGTATCGTGATAAAAGGAGATGATATTTTATTGTTATATACCCAGCGTTATCACGATTACAGCCTACCCGGCGGTGGCATTGATGACGGAGAAGATAAGGTGGCCGGTTTAGTACGTGAACTACAAGAGGAAACCGGTGCCCAGGGCATACGCAATGTAAAACCCTTTGCCCGTTATGATGAATACCGCCCTTGGTATAAAACGGATGCCGATATTATTCATATGATCTCGTATTGTTATATATGTGAGATAGATGATGAGCTGGGTGATACGGCGTTTGAAGCACACGAAGTCAGCAATGGCATGAAACCGGTATGGATGAACATTTATAAGGCCATTGCCCATAATGAAGATATCATTGCTAACAGTGACAAAAAGGGTTTGTCTATCGACCGTGAAACGTTTTTATTAAAAGTGATTTTAAACGAGTTAGTGCTCGCAAATTAAGACGTTTCACGGGCTAGCGTGAGTGATGAATGCAAGATAACGCGTCATGCGAAATTCATTACGCCCACTTAATCAAACACACCACCAGATACAATATGTTCAAATGCGCCATTTTTGGCTCGACTGCCTGTTTTGGCGAAGTGATTGTTTTCATTCTGGCTAAACAGTCGTATTGTGTTTGATTACCAAGGAGGTGGCGTTTGAAATCTGCATTTGTATACCTAATGATCGGTATCATTAAATTAGTGTCTTTTTTACCCTTGCGTGCAGCCCATGGCTTAGGCTGGTTGATCGGTATGGTCATGTGGCATACCGGCAGCGGATCCGCCAAAGTGGTAATGCGTAATCTTGAGTTATGCTTCCCTGAAAAAGACTCAGACCAACGCAAGCGCTTAGCNAANAAGAGTTTAATAGCCTTGGGTAAAACCTATGCGGAATCCGGTGTGTCATGGATGTGGCCAATTCCTAAGGTAAATAAACTGATCACACAGGTCGAAGGCCTAGAGCATTTAGAAAAAGCCCTTGCGGATAAAAACGGTATTATTTTAATTGCTCCGCACTTGGGAAACTGGGAGCTGTTAAATCATTTTTTCCGTCAATATTTATTTATGACCGTGATGTACAAGGCACCAAAAATTAAAGCCTTAAATGATTTTATTATCAGTTCGCGAAAACGGGTGGATGTGGGCTTAGTGCCGGCAAATAAAGACGGTGTTTTGGCATTATTCAAATTACTAGACGACAAGGGTGTGGTTGCTGTTTTACCTGACCAAGAGCCCAGTTTAAAAAGCGGTGTGTTTGCCCCATTTTTTGGCCAGCAAGCGTTAACCGGTAAATTAATTGGGGAGTTAGCACGTAAAACCCCAGCTTATTTATTGTGTTGTTATGCTAAGCGCTTAGATAATGGTCATTATGGAGTGGTATTAAAGCCAGCCAGTGAAGAAATACGCAGTGACGATGTGCAAGTCTCGGCTACGGCCTTAAATAAAAACATAGAAGAATGTATATTAGATTGTCCAGAGCAATATCAGTGGGTGTATAAGCGTTTTCGAAAGCAGCCAGAAGGCGCGCCGAAGCTGTATCAAAAATTGTCATTAACCTGAATGCAATCTTTGCGATTGTGTAAAACATGATTAAACTAAACCGACGTTCCGTCGGTTTTTTTTTGAATGTTTATTTTCTATTAATTTGCCTGATTTTTGCTTGGTTGCTAAGCCTAACTAAGTTTGTTGTAATAACCATGTCATTAACGCTTAGCGTCCATTCTTTTTCAGGTTGATCTGTTTACCTGATCATTTTTATATTTTTCTAGTGATACGCTAACCTAATTTTAAGCCATCCAAACCTGTTTGGTATTAACAAATTCTTTAATGCCTTGCGGGCCAAGTTCACGACCGTATCCGGATAACCCTATGCCACCACTGGGTAGGCGCGGGTCTGTTTTTACTATGCCATTAACCGCCACCTGACCAGCATTTAAGGTTTGTGTGGCGTGACGTGCTAGATCTTTGTTGGTTGTCCAAATACTGGCGCCCAAACCGTATTGTGTGTCGTTGGCCAATTGTAATGCGTGTTCGTAATCGTGTGCTTTGCACACGGGCAATACCGGACCAAAGGTTTCTTCACAGAAGGCAGTCATGCCCGGTTTCACATCCACTAGTAATGTGGGGGGATAAAAAAATCCTGCACCCGCTGGTAAGTCCCCTCCACATAAACACACGGCCCCTTGTTGAATGCTCTGGCTGACTTGTTGGTGAAGCTGATAGCGAAGGTCTTCACGGGCGATGGGGCCCATAACGGGTACGTTTTCAGTTGGATCACCTAATGTCAGTTGGTTAAAACGTTCATAAAGTTTGTCGCATACGGTTTCATAGACACTGGCTTCTACTATGACACGCTTCACTGCAATACAAGATTGCCCTGCGTTTATAGTGCGCGATAGGGTGATGATGTCACAGGCTTTTTCTAAGTCGGCATCGGCTAATACAATACATGGGTCCGAGCCGCCCAATTCTAATACCGAGGGTTTTAATGCGCTTGCTGCACGGGCGGCCACTTTTTTACCAGCTTGACTTGAACCGGTAAAAGACACTGCTTTAATGGCGGGGTGATCAATTACATCGCCAACCTGTTCTGTGCAGATCGTTAGATTGGTAAACACATGCTCAGGTAGACCGGCTTGTAAAAATACCTCATGCAGTTTGGCCGCAGTGGCGGGGACGTTTGGGTCGGGTTTCATAATGCAGGTATTGCCCGCCATTAACGCCGGTGCTAAAAAACGCAAGGCTAACCAAACCGGCGCATTCCATGGCAGTATGCCCAAGACGGTGCCCAGTGGTTGATAGCACACATAGCTTAAGCTGGCATCGGACGCGATGGTCTCGGAAGTTAAAAACTCAGTACCGTTTTGTGCATAATATTCAGCACAACCAGCGGATTTTTCCACTTCGGCTATGCCTTCAGCAAAAGGTTTTCCCATTTCTTGTGCCATTAATAATGCAAGCTCGTTTTTATTTTCACGCAGCGCAGCAGCGATGTTAAGCAAGTGCTGCTCGCGTTGTTGCAATGTTGTATTGCTCCAGCTGGCAAAGGCACTATCAGCGTGTGCAATGGCGGTACTGCACTGCTCAAGGCTGAGCGTTTCGACATTGGGTAAGGCTTGTGCGGTGCTTGGGTTAACTGGCGTTAGCATCGTCCACCTCCTTTATAGTTTCACTTGTTTCGTTGGTTTTTTTAGTACTGGCTTTTTTCGGTTTACGCGCGCTGGATAAATCAATGTAATCGTTTGGGGTTTGGATAACACTGGATTGAGTGGGTTTAACAGTGAAGTCGAGATCGGTGTGATCAAAGAAGGATGAACAGCCGTCTTCTGTGATGTAAATGGTGTCAGAGATGCCACAGGTTTTATCACCGTCCACGC
>NYTP01000010.1 GCA_002683575.1 Bermanella sp. | reverse complement strand
AACCCTCGTGCGTGTCACGAAACCGAGCTACTTTACACCCCAACCCATGCCCCTAAAAAAGTAGCAGTTGTGGGTTCTGGCCCTGCTGGTTTAGCCGCGGCTACCGTTGCTGCAAAACGTGGCCACAAAGTTACTATTTTTGAAGGCCGTGACACCATTGGTGGCCAGTTCTTATTTGCCAGCAAAATCCCAGGCAAAGAAGAGTTTGTAGAAACCATTCGCTACTTCACCAAAATGATTGAAGTACACAACATCGACCTTAAGTTAAATACTTGGGTGTCGGCTGACGATCTTAAAGACGCAGGCTTCGATGAAATCATCGTCTCTACGGGTGTTGAACCACGCGTACCTAACATGCCGGGCATCGACCACAAAAAAGTAGTGACCTATCAAGAAGTATTGGGTAATAACCTAGAGCTTGGTGGCAAGGTTGCGGTAATGGGCGCAGGCGGTATTGGTTTTGATGTGAGTGAATACCTAACACACCAAGGCCCATCTTTAACCCTAAACAAAGAATTATGGTTTAAAGAGTGGGGCGTAGAAATCAACAATACCAACGCCGGTGGCCTACAACCGATGGACATCGAACCGTCGCCACGTAAGGTGTATATGCTGCAGCGTAAAACCACCTCTTTGGGTCGCGGCTTAAACAAAACCTCAGGCTGGGTACACCGCGCCGCTGTGAAAATGAAAGGCGTTGAAATGATCGCAGGTGTTGGCTACGACAAGATCGACGACGAAGGCTTACACATCACCATCAGCAACAAAGAAGGTGACGTGATCGAGCAACGCGTATTAGACGTGGATCACGTAGTACTGTGTGCGGGCCAAGTGAGTGTGAACCAATTGTTCAAAGACTTACAAGGCAACACCGAACACAACTACGGCCTACACCTTGTAGGTGGTGCTGAGTTCGCCGGTGAGCTGGATGCCAAACGTGCGATTAAGCTTGCGTCTGAGTTAGCCGCTAGCCTATAAGACTTTGCTTTTTTAAAGTAAAGAACAAAAAAACGCAGCCAATGGCTGCGTTTTTTTGTTTATGCAACGATCATAATTAGTCATCATCTTGCATGGGCATTATATAGTCGCCGCTATGCAAGTCGGCCAAGCGTTTTTCAATTTGGCTTGCCTCTAAACTGGACAACACCACTGAAACCTCTTCAGCGCAAAATACGTATTGCTCGGTTTTTATATCAAATTCGATTTTACCCAAAATGCGCCCGTCATCGGTTATGCAATTAAGGGCTTGTTGGATGGGCCAGAACATCACCATCTGGGATTCCTTTAAATTCTAATGTTTTGGTTGTTATTTAACGTCCGCATTTACGGGGAATTGGAGCGAAGCGGAAATTTATCCGCAACATGCGTTTGTTATGAGTAAACTTAAAGTTTTTCACTTAATATTGCCGATATCTTTGTTGCTGAAGAGCTGTAATTAGTTTTTATTTGTTCTGGATAAAGGTTAATTATGTAAAGATCATTCAATAACTTTAGGTCTTTAGCGCTAATAATAGGAAAGCCCAATATTTTACCTTCTGGATTGTACACCCCATAAAAGTTACGTTTGCCATTTTTTTTAAGCCAAACAAAAACATTTTCGGGTATACCTAGTGATATTGCGATGGCTTTTGCCTCTTCTTTTGATGCTTCCTCTAATTGTGCAATCTGGTTTTCGTGGGGAGAGATTATATTGGCGTCAAAGATACTGAGGAAAACAACTTTTTTTTCAGCTGTTTGATATACGCACCTGATACTGCTTGGATATTGATTGCCATCGCTATATGTTATGTAGACTTCGCCCCATGTTGAAATGGAATCGTGTTGATTATTTTTGGTTATAATGGGTTCTGATGCCCATTGTTTGATTTTATAGGGCGTTACCTTAGAAATTACATTTTTGCATTCATCTATAGTTTCATTGGCTGCTACGAAGCCCGTGTAAATTACAAGCAAGATAGAGATTGTATATTTCATGAATTCCTTATAACGCCTCAATCAGCTGCCGATTTATCGGTCGGCTGAATTGAATTGTTAGATTTTTCTTCAGTGTTGTCTAGTAGTGATAAAGGAGCGGCTATAATTGCGATAGGTAACATCAAAATACCAAGCAACCCATCAACTAAACCTGCAGCTGCAAGCTCTGGCCAATATTTAATCGGTATCTCTTCTCTTTCAGGGAGAACAGTTGAGCTTACGACTTCTCCTTGGTTATTTAAGACAACTATAACCATCGGAGCTTCTCTAAAGCAGTTTCCTCTGCAGGTCCACTTCTCGGCAATAAAGAAGTCACAGGTATTTAATAACGATGTGTATTTAATCACTTCTTCCTTTCTCGGGGAGGCCTCTCGAGAAAGGTTAACTTTATTTTGTAAAATTTCAGGTGGCTTACTATTTAATGAGCTTGGAAATAAAAAATATTGAGTACTGCTGCATTCACTATCCCAAGTAGACGGAATTGTTCCTTGATAGTCCGGCGAACTTTCCCATTCAATGGCAGTATTATCCTCATTTACTGAAACCTCAATATTTCCAGTATGAAAACGAATATCTTTCAAAGTTCCTGTTGTCGCGCAGCCGTTAATAATAAGAAACAAAGAAATAACGAAAATATGTCTGTACACACGATTCCTCCATAAATCTAACGCCAAGCTAAGCGGCGCAGTTTACTGCGTCCATAGCTTGAGCGCCTTGTTAGTTTATTAATTCAATTATTGACTTGATCTGTTTTAGCTGTTTGTTTTGGTAATTTGTATAACTAAAAGACCAAGACGTGCCGTTTTTAAAGTAAAAAACAACCATCGTAATCCCCCTTTCAGCTTGAAATTCAGAAAATGTATCCACATCTACAGATTCAATATCTTTAGCACTTCCTTTCCAAATAGCCCTCTTACCCTTAATAACTTGTAGGCAATCACCTTCTATCTTAAAGGCCTCGTAGACTGCTGAGATTCTTGTATAGAAATATAAAAAGACTATCAAAGCACCAAACGTAAACATAAACCCGGCTGGAAAAGCTATAAACAGGAGTGGAATACCGAACAAAGAAAGTAATGTCACATAGAAGTACATTGGCGCCAAATCATTATGAGTCGGCTTAGGAGCTTCTATGAGGATATCCGTATCTGACAAGTGATTCCCTTACTTTAATAAACTAACAGTTTATTCAACGTCGCATGACGTTTTTTATCGGTGGCGTGTTTACCAAGACCAATCACGCTACTCATCTTAATATATGGCAGCAATCATGGGGTATCCAGCGCGCTTTGGCAAATATGCCGTGCCTTTTTTTACGTCGCAGTAGAACAATTGTGCATCTATAACCCTTTCATTTACTTATCTTTTTTGTAACAGCTATTTTTGCGGATGATCACCCAATTCATACCTAATTTCGGGGATATACGTCATGTGATCATTTATCTTAATACACCGTCACGTGAACTTAGGTTCTTGGATATATGTCGTCTGACGTATATCCAAATTACTTGATAATACTTTTTTCATAATTTGTTATCACTTTAAAAGCCGTTTTCCTAGCAAACCCTATTCTGTGTAAATAAAGGAAGGAGCCTTGCTTATACAGAATAATTACTCCAAGAAGCGTTGTGTTTAAGGGCCAGTTTTTAAATGGTGCACATAAGCAACAGAGGATTCCCACATTCCCTCTGAATGTTGCTCGAATTAGAAACGAAAAAGCCCGAGATGATGTTCATCTCGGGCTTTAGAATTAGTGGCGGTGAGGGAGAATTAATCGTCCTGCGGACTCGTCGCTTCGCTCCGTGCTTGCGCTGCGCGCAGTCGAACCCTGTCGAGGATTCTCACCCTCCCTCAAAGTTTAACTCGAATCAGAAAAGAAAAAGCCCGAACACTTTCGTATTCGGGCTTTTAAAATTAGTGGCGGTGAGGGAGGGATTCGAACCCTCGATACGTTACCGTATACACACTTTCCAGGCGTGCTCCTTCGGCCACTCGGACACCTCACCGCAATTTACTTTTTTAGACTTGATGCAAAAACAAGTGACTTAAAACCTTTTCGCGCACAGCTTTAAGGCGGCGTATTATACAAAGCGACCCCTTAAGTGCAAGTAATTCCTTGATTTTTAAGCACTATTCCCAGTATTTAACATACTGCTCAATATCAGCAGCCGGCTTGTTCGGTGTTTTCTCTGGGGTACCCACATATAAAAAGCCCACAATTTCGCCCTGCTCACTGACATTGAAGGCTTGTTTTACCACATCAGCATGGGCCATTTGCCCTGTACGCCAGATGGAGCCATATCCCAATGAGCTAATCGCCACCTGCATGTTTTGAATGCCAGCCCCTACGGCTAAGACTTGTTCCATTGCTGGCACTTTGGCATTGGCTTGTGGCTCACACACCGCAACGATCAGTAATGGCGCTCGTAGTGGTATGTTGCGTGTTTTTTCAATCTTATCATTAGCAACGTTTTGGCCATCTAGGGCCTGTACAAACACGTCACCCAGTTTAACTAGGGCATCCCCTTGAATCACATGATAGAGCCAGGGTTTAAGGCGACCGTGGTCCGGGGCTCGCATGGCGCAACCGAGTATGGCGTTGAGTTCATCTTGGTTGGGTGCTGGGGCTACCAATTTAGGGCAAGATACTCGATTTTGTAGCAGCTGAATGACTGTATTCAATGCAATGCCTTATAACTTTTTGTGTTTCATCAATTTATTTATGCGATGTCCAGTGCAGAGCCTTGCACACAAGGCTTTGTAAGTATTAAATACCGTCTCCTTTGCGCACCTTGCAGCAGTATTTCAGAATTATCAATTAGATCAATGACTAACACCAGCCAAGAATCACAATCTGCCGTTTTATATGAATTCTACTCTCGTAGTGTTGGTTTTATTGCCGGCGCTCTGACCATTATGCTGGGTAACCGCATTGGTGCTTGGTCAGGTTTTGAAAACGAGGTATTGGCTTTATGCTTAACTTACCCGGTTCTAGCACTGGTTATCAGTAAGAAATTTCCTGAGCGTTTTGCTCAATTTAGACGCCCTACCTTCATCACGCTTGATGCCCTGTTAGTAGGCTGTCTGCTGGCTTATATGGATTTCTCCATTGTGCCTAGCATCTTATTTTGTGTGATGGTCAATACATCGGTTATGTCCATTGGCAGTGTGGGGACTTGGTTTGTTTGCCTTTTTAGCACCGTTCTTGGCGCCTATATTGGTACTTTAATTTTTGGCTTTCACCCGAATTACGAGGCCCCTCACCTAATCAATGTCGCTTCTGCCCTTTCTATGACATTCCACCTTGCTGTGGCCTCGTTTTATGCGGGCAAACAAACTAAGCAGCTTGAAAAACTCCATACCGAATTACAAGCCGAGCAAACCAAACAAAGAATGCTGTCGAGCAAGGTCGCCAAATACATTTCACCACAAATCTGGGAGTCCATATTCTCGGGCAGCCGCGAGGTTAAGCTTGAGACTCAACGTAAAAAGCTGGTGGTGTTCTTTTCGGATATTAAAGGCTTCACAGCTCTTTCTGAGCAGTTAGAGTCTGAAGCATTAACCGGCTTACTTAATAACTACCTGACCGAAATGACAAATATTGCTCTCAAATATGGGGGCACAATTGATAAGTACATTGGTGACAGCATCATGGTGTTCTTTGGTGACCCAAAAACACAAGGTGCTAAAAAAGATACACTTGCTTGCGTGGCCATGGCCATTGAGATGCGTAAACACATGAAGGTATTAAGGCAGCAATGGCGTGCCCAAGGTGTACAAACCCCATTAGAGATCCGCATGGGTATTAATACTGGGTATTGTACCGTGGGTAACTTTGGTACCGAATCCCGTATGGATTACACCATTATCGGTCGTGAAGTTAACATGGCCAGCCGCCTTGAAAGCGCAGCGGAGTCCGGTGAAATTTTACTCTCACACGAAGCCTGCGCCCTGGTACAAGATAAAATCGTCTGTCGTGAAAAAGGCACCATCAGTGCCAAAGGGTTTTCACGCCCTGTACCTGTGTATGAGGCTGTGGACTTCCGACATAATTTGGCAGCCAAGTCCTCGTTTATTGAACATGAGTTACCGGGCTTTTCCATGTATATGGATACCAACCGCATTAATAATTATGATCGTGAAAAGATCGCCAAGGCCCTTGAAATGGCGGCGATTAAAATGAAAAACCAAAACAAAATGCAAGGCTAATGACTTCCTCTAAACCGTCTTCAAATCGCCTAGTGGTCAGTATTTTTATCGCCTTGGGCATCTGGCTGGTTATGGTGCTGTTTGCGCTTAGTTGGTTTCAATCTCGCTATATTCACGAATTCACCCAGCAGCAACCTAGCTTTTTGCAAGCCAGCTACACTGAGCAATGGTTTAAACAGCTGCTCAGTCATCTACCGGCCAAAACCCAACCTGCTCGTGTCATCCAGTTGTGGCAGCCAGATTGCCTATGTAACCGCTTTGCACGTCCCCATGCTCTTAAAGCCATGGAGGCCAGCGATGCACTCGGTTATGAGCACATTACGCTTATTCCTCAAAGCTATGCAGATCAACTGTCTCAGCTTCAAATGCTTAACCCACAGACCCAGATTCTTACCATTGATAGCCAGCTGCTTAAAGCTTGGCCAGCCAATCCTTCGGTGTTAATTGAAGGACCATTAAGCCAATTATTGTACATTGGCCCACTGGGCTTTGGTGCGTTTTGTAGTCAAGCCAGCACCAGTGTCATCGAAAACCAACTTAACGGCGTTGCTACAAATACCAGTCGTGCATTTTACAATCAGGTGGGGCAAGGCTGCTTCTGCCAGTGGCCCACTGAAAAATAAGCCCGTATTTCAATTTGCATCGTTATATTTGAACTAGTCTTAATTGAGACCCGTTATATCTGACGATCATGTTGCAATCAAACTATCAAAGCTTAGTGCGCATTGGCCGCAACCTTATTAGCGAGCGCAATATTTCAAAATTGTGCGAGCTCATTCTGGATGAAGCCCAAGCCTTAACCGGTGCCGATGGCGGCACCTTGTATCTGGTTAATAAGCAGCCCGCCACCGAGCTTCAGTTTTCTATTGTGCACAACAACTCGCTGAATATTCGATTAGTCAGTGAAGTGGGCGGTTCGGTATTCCCTTGCATTCCTTTATATGAAGACAATGGCGACATTAGCCAGCACTATGTAGCCACATTTACTGCTCACGCCAAAACCCTGATTAATATTGAAGATGCTTACGACAATACTCAGTTTGATTTTTCAGGTGCCAAGCAATTCGATGAAGCAAACCACTACCGCACTCAATCGGTTTTAGCCATTCCCTTGCTTAATGAAGCCAACCAAGTGCTAGGATTATTGCAATTAATTAACGCCCAAGACCCAGATACGGGCGAAATCATTCCATTTAGTGAAGAAATTGAACCCTTAATTATGTCACTGGCCACGTTTGCCGCCAGCGCCATTGAAAACCGAACCATCAGTGATTCCCAAAAAGCTCTGCTCATTGAGCTAGCCGCCACCAATGACACAAAAGAAATCATCGAACGAATACTGGATGAAGCCATTCACCTTACACACAGTGAAGGCGGGACCTTATATTTAACGCAAAGTGATGACGATGGTGATGTGACTAAGCTTAAATTTGAGATCATCAAAAACGATATTTTAGACATTAAAATGGGCGGCAAACATGGCGTGCCTATCCCCTTTCCAGCCCTTGCGCTTTTTGAAGATGATGGCAGCGAGAACCATCATAACGTGGCGGCCTATAGTGCAAACAGTAAGCAGATTGTGAATATTGATGATGTTTATACCTCTGAACAGTTTGATTTTTCTGGGGCTCGGCAATTTGATCAACAAACCCAATACCGCACAAAAAGCGTTTTAACATTTCCGCTGCTCAATCATCAAAGCGAAGTAATTGGGGTTTTACAGCTGATTAACGCAAGGCATCAAGATACCCATGAAGTGATAGCCTTTTCAGAGCGATATATTCCTTTACTTAAAGGGCTTGCCTTGTACGCCGCCATTGCTCTTAACAATCAAATTTTGGTGCAAGATTTAAAAAACCTGCTTGATGCGTTTGTTAAAACCATCGCCAAAGCCATTGATGCCAAAAGCCCTCACACCAGTGGCCATTGTCAGCGCGTGCCATTATTAATGGAACTCATGGCTGAAGCTGCTTGTAACGACACCCTTGAATTTAAAGACTTTAACCTGTCAGAAGAAGAATGGTATGAACTACGAGTCAGTGCTTGGATGCATGACTGCGGCAAACTAGCCACTCCCGATAGCGTGCTGGATAAATCAACCAAGCTACATAAAATGCGCGATGGCATTGAGTTAGTTGAGTCACGCTTTCATTGCTTAAAACAGCATTTAAAAATTGAATATCTCAACACATGCATAACAAACACTAACAACACCGAGGCTTCACAAACTGAGCTTAACAAGGCATTAACAGCATTGGATGATGATTTAGAGTTTGTGCGAACAAGCAATAAAGGCGGCGAATTCATGAGCGACGAATCCAAAGCACGCATCAAACGCATTGCCGATATAACCTGGCCGGATATAAACGGCGAAATGCAACCCATGCTCAACGAAGATGAGGTATACAATTTATGCATTGAGCGCGGCACGCTTACCAGTGAAGAGCGTCAGATCATTAATAACCACATGACGGTAACCATTGATATGTTAGAGGGCCTACCCTTCCCTAAACAATTAAAACGTGTACCTGAATACGCAGGAGGCCATCATGAAAAGATGAACGGCACAGGCTTCCCAAGAGGCCTTACCCGCGAACAAATGTCGATCCCTGCACGTATGATGGCCATTGCCGATATTTTCGAAGCATTAACAGCAAAAGATCGACCGTATAAAGACCCAATGAAAATCAGTTTGTCACTCAACATCATGAGTCGTATGGTGGAAGATGAACACATTGACCCTGATTTATTCCAACTATTTGTTAAGTCACGTGTATGGGAAAAATACGCAAAACGGGTTCTCAGCCCAGATCAAATTGATGTAGAAGACATCACGCCTTACCTGGTTAATTAGGCCCCTTAAATTTCCGGCTACGAATACCTAGTTTCTAATACCTAAATTCTTATTCTTACCCGATCACTCTTTGAAAATAAAAACCATATCATCAAAAAATGCTGTGTTGTATTTACATATATGATTGAAACGCATAAAAAAAACGCCAGAACAATTCTGGCATTTTTAGGTTTAAACTTTAACCAACACTAACAACAAGCACCTGCAAGTGAATTACCATCCGTTGCAAACGGAATCGGTGTGCCGCAATCAGGGTAAATACCATAATGCGTGGACCAATCACCAAAGAACTCAAAGTGATCTTTAAAACGCGTGTTGTTTAACATGCGATAGGTATTACCACATACCGAAAATATTTTGCCTGTTTCAATCTTGTGATGACCATCCAGCATCATAAAGTGTGGCTGGTGCTCGATGGTGCCCTTATAACGCACAGCCTGTCCGTAATCTTCACAAGCACTTTCTAAGCCATCAATTTTAAACAGGCGATACGTCGCACTATAGAAATTCATATGACCAATTTTTTGCTCAAGCTTGGCATTTTCTATGGTAAGCACACGGTCTTTGACTAAACGCGGGTCGGTAAAGCCTGCTTGTTTACTAAACTCTAAAAAGTCACGCCAGTAAAGTGCACCGCTTAAGCATTCACCGTACAGCACTTCATCGTTGACTAACTCTTGGGGAATACGACGATCACAGTACACATCCGAGAAATACATCTCACCACCTTGCTTCAATAAACGGTGGGCTTGCTTTAGTACGTTTTGCTTATCTTGCACCAAGTTAATGACACAGTTAGAGACAATCAGATCAAAGTATCCATCTTCAAAGGGCAGGTTTTGTAATTGATCAATATCCCCTTGAATGAACTCAACATTGGTTTTGGCATAACCAAACACATCAGCATGGTAATCTTGATATTCTCTGGCAATGTTCAATTGCTCGTCTGTCATATCCAGACCAACCACCTTACCTGTCTCGCCCACCATGGCCGACAAAGCGTAAACATCACGACCTGCACCACAACCTAGATCCAAGACTTTTAAACCCTGCATTTGTTCTGGCACAACCAAGCCACAGCCGTAGTAGCGCATCATGACTTCATCATGCACCTTGGAGAGAATGGGTTTTAGAAATTCAGGCATGGCTTCGTCGGTGCAGCATGCATTAGTTTGAAGATCGTCTGAGCTTTGCAGAACTTTTCCGTAATAATCCTTAACTGACTCTAACACGCAAAACCCCTTATAAAATTGATCAATCTAGGTAGACCTCTATGTATAACCAAAGTTCGGCCAAATAACACCTTTTTATGAGGTGCTAAACATTTCATAGTAAAAGAAAAAGCCCAAAATGATTATACAACCTGCCCAACCACTTCATGCTGACGATGCATGCAACCTCATATATAGCTCAGGCNCTACGGCTTTTGACTATATCTTTAATGCTCANCACGGNCCTGAAGTACGCGTATTTTTACGGCATNTATTCAGAACNCCAAAAACCATGTTCAGCCATAAGCATCACATTGTGTGCNTAGATAAAANCAAGGTNGTTGCAACCTTNGGCAGCTTCACAAAAATCAGTCATAAAAAAACTTTTTTGGCCAATGCTCTGCGTATCTTTAAACAATATGGNTGCAAAGGCATATTAAAAGGCATGAAGTTCGAACATGAACTGGTCAAGCCGCCAAAAGATGATTGCCTGTATTTATGTCATATCGCGGTCTCACCATCCCATCAGGGCAATGGCATTGCAAGTAAACTAATTGATTATATTTCGGCACAAGCCAGAGACTGGGGGCTCAGTAAACTCAGTCTGGATGTCGCCCAAAATAATCACAAAGCATTAAGCTTGTATCTATCACAGGGCTTTAAAATTATAAGCGTACAGAATTCTTACAATCGTATTTTAGACAACCATATTTATATGGAAAAAGCCTTGTGATACTAGCGGCTTCAAACTCTGTTTAAGTTACTTTTAGACTGTTTTTTTTAAAATTTTTATCATCGACAATAACTGGCGAGTTTTAGATTTATCCAACCCATTGGCGTTAGGCTGGTACAGTGCAGCGCTCACTTGTTTATTCAATGCATTAAGCGATGCTTCTAAATGAGGTAAACGCTTGGTCAGCTCACGACACACTCCCTGCATCGTAAGCCCTTTAAGATGCAAAGGTATGGCTATGCTTTTTCGATCAACTGCCCCTTGGTTAGCAGCATCAATTGTTACAAGCCAGGTAAACAGTGCCTGATAGACTTTTTGTTCATAGCTAACAGGTTTTGATTTTTGATCCCACCAAAGAAACGAAAACAACCCCAGCCCGAGCAGAACAAAGGCAACCGTCAATATGCCAATCAACTCATTGGCTGTTCGTTCGCCCCATAGGTCTTGCAAAATTGCTTGCTGCTGATTGCCCTTATAACTTAGCATCCAGTCATTCCAGTAATAATCAAAAGCTTGCCAGCGCTTACGCAGCTCACGCAACCAAGGTGATTGACTTTTAAAGCCTTGAAATTCTGAGGGGATAGCACGCTGCAAACCCGACTCAACCCGCTCTGGTGCAACCCATGCTGTCGGGTCTAACCTTAACCAGCCCTGCCCTTCAAAAAATACTTCCACCCAAGCATGGGCATCGTATTGATAAACAGACAAGGCGTTACTGAGTTGATTTTCTTCACCACCCATATAACCAAGCACCACACGAGCGGGCACATCTATTGACCGCAATAAAAACGCCACGGAGCCTGCATAGTAGGAGCAAAAACCAGACTTCGACTCAAATAAAAATTCATCTATCTGATCATCCCCATCAAATGTGCCTGGACTTAATGTGTAACTGAAATCTTTATCTGAAATAAAAGACCGAAGGGCCGAAATAAACTGAGGTAAATCGGCTGTTTGCTCATTTAATTGACGAGCAAAATCTTGTGCTTTTTCATTCGAGCCCGATGGCAGGCGTGTATAGCGAATACGTTCAGAGCGAGACAAATTAGACTGTGGCAATAACTCTGAGATATTTGATTCCACTTTATATTGCCACTGATTATAAAGACGTTTTCGACTTTCTAAAGTGGCATCACTGTGCACAGTGATTTCAGGCGTCAGCGGCTTAGAGCCGCCAATAGCGAACAACCAGTTTTTTTCATGGGGCTCTATCATGATCTCGTATCGTACAGATGGCTGATCATCATTAAAAAAATCAGATGCCCTATTGGCTTGATAAAAACGACCTTGCTGCCAAGTTTCCCCATCAAATTCACTGAGTGTAAACGCACGCCAATAACGTTGATTCATAGGCAACGGGTTATCAAGCAGTTTAACCCTAAACGCCAATTCATCATTTTCACCTAGCTGGGCAATACTGCCTGGCGACATAGAATCACTGAGCCCCACTACTCCAGACTGGGTAGGTACGGTAAGCGTCCATAAAGGGCCTAAGCGCGGTAATACTAAGAAAAGCAAAAGGGCCAAAGGCAAAGACTTTAATAGCAAGCCAAAACCCAATTTCAAACTGGCCATCCTATTGGGTTGGTCATATAAATGAACCAACACTTGGCTACCCAGGGTAAGGGTCATCACAACAATAACTAATAAGAAATCTAAAGGGGTTCGATCAAACAAAAAAAGTAGTGCGCATAAAAAATAATTCAAGAAGATTAGCAAATAACTACTTTGGTGTTTTTCAACTTCTAACGGCTTAAGCATCACACCAGCAATCAGTAGCGACACCATACTTTCAATGGTTAGATCAGTACCATAGGAAGCATACACGCCATAAAACCCGGCACTCACTAAAGCTAGTTTCATATACCAATTGGGTTTGGGCACGCGCCCGCTAAACATGAACATGCGCCAAGATAACGCTGCCAATGAAAACACAATAAGCCACAAGGGTAATCGTGTGACATGCAGCATTAACGCAGCAAACACATTAAAGAATAAAAACACCAAAGTTGGCTGTGGAATCAAACTCGCATTAAACGCCATTATTTTTTGACCCCGTAATTAAACAGAGCCAACGCTTTTAGACATTGGTGAAGATGCTGCTCTCCACTTCCTAATGGAATGGTTTGCCCCGGGATTTTAAGACTGAATTCACTTTGTTGTTGATGGGCTTGCAAAGCCCAACCACACAACACTTGCAGTCGATACTCGACATCAAACCCAGATAAAACACTCCAGTCCAAACAGCGTTCATCCCCTTGATAGTCAAGGTATTGCTTGGTCATCAATTGTTGTGTTTTTGCATACTGCTTCCAAGCCACTCGCTTTAAGGAGTCCCCTTTTTGATACATTCTTAAGCCATCAAATTCGTCCATGCCAGACTGAATTGACTGGTCAGTATCGTCTAAACCTTCACCGTCGCTACTACGAAACGGTAACTCAACCGGCTTAGGATATACCACACCATTGAAATCTAGGTATAACCAACTCCAACAGGTCAGCAGACCCAGCGGGTAGACGCTGAATAATTTTATTTTGGGTACATTAATATAGCCCCGCTGCTGAGGCACATATGACAATCGAATATTTTGTTGGGATTCAACAACAGGAATCAACTGGGCATGTGAGTGATCAAAGCCGACAAAAAGTCCCGCTTTACTGGTTTTATTTGGGTTATTTAACGTTAGAGGAAGAGAAACCGTATCGCCCACAAAGCAGGCATCACAAGCACTGGCTTTAATCACTAATGAAGCAATATTCTGATAAGTAGCAATGATGCTCGTAACAAACAAACTGACCATAATAAAACCGATACTTAAAATCAGGTTATTCTGGTAGTTGATACCGGTTACCAGTAGTAGCCCCAAAAGAACTAAGAATAAGAAACCAACTTTATTGGGAAAAATAAAAATGCGCTTTTGTGAAAGCTGAATTTCTTCAGATAACGGCAAGCGCTTTTTCAACCAAGCGTTAAACCTGTGCCTGATTACATTCAAGCCAATAGACATTACAGCACAGACACGTTCTGGATAATGTCTGCGCAGATATCCATTTTGTTATCCACCAAAGCATCTTCCAAACGATGCTGAGCCACAAAACGAAATACATCCTGCACATCATCAGGTAAGACATGATCACGGCCATGCAGCAGGGCCCAGCTTTTGGCGGTATTTAATAACGCTAAGGCAGCACGTGGAGACAGACCATAACGCAACTGCGGATGCTCGCGGGTTTTGGTGACTAGTTTTTGTACATAATCAATTAAAGATGCGCTAGCAGTAATGCTGGCCACTTTTTGCTGGTAAGCACTTAACTGAGACTCATTCATTAAAACCGGTAAATTCATTGCTTTGTTAGACTTACCCTCTAACAAAGCTCTTTCGGCTTTTGCGTTAGGGTAACCTAGCTCAATGCGCATTAAGAAACGATCAAGTTGAGATTCAGGCAAAGTAAAGGTACCTGACTGAGAAATTGGATTTTGCGTGGCGATGACAAAAAACGGTTGAGGCAACACATGAGTTTGACCATCTATACTCACTTGGCGCTCTTCCATTGCCTCTAATAATGCGCTTTGTGTTTTTGGCGTGGCACGGTTAATCTCATCTGCCAACACCACTTGAGAAAACACAGGGCCAGGATGAAAAACAAATCCAGCTTGCTGTGTCTTTTCATCTTTCTGATAAATACTGCCGCCGACAATATCAGCGGGCAACATATCACTGGTAAATTGAATGCGTTGGTATTGCAAACCCAATACATTGGCCAAGGCATGGCTTAAGGTGGTTTTGCCCATACCGGGTAAGTCTTCAATTAATAAATGGCCCTTGGCTAACAAACAGCTTAAGGCCAATTTAACTTGGTGTTCTTTACCCAGTACAACGCTATTTAATGCAGATAATACAGAGCTTAATTTTGCATCCATTTAAGAATGACTCCTATGCAAAATTGGCTGAAATTTATAATTATTTTAAATACGGCTTAAGCCAAAAGACAGATCTCTTTTAATGTCTTCAATGTCTTCAATGCCGCAGGCAATACGAATCAAACCGTCACTGATACCAGCCTGCTTACGATCAGCAGGATCAACCCGACAATGTGTCGTGGTAGCTGGGTGCGTGATTGTGGTTTTAGCGTCACCTAAATTAGCTGTAATTGAAAACATACGAGTACTATCAATCACAGACCACGCCGCTTCTTGCCCACCTTTTACTTCAAAGGCTAATACACCGCCAAAATCTTTTTGTTGAGATTTAGCCAACTCATGCTGTGGATGTTCTGGTAAGCCGGCATAGTGAACAGACAATACACTGGGTTGTTGTTTTAACCAAAGTGCTAACGCCATGGCATTTTCGCTATGGGCTTTCATGCGTAGCTTTAATGTCTCAAGGCCTTTTAGCATCACCCACGCATTAAACGGACTCATTGTTGGACCCACTGAACGCAGAACCCCCACCACTTCTTCCATTAATTCGTGACTACCCAATACAGCCCCACCTAATGTGCGACCTTGGCCATCGATAAACTTAGTGGCACTGTGTATGACCACATCCACACCATATTTTAATGGCTGCTGCAGAGCCGGTGTGCAGAAGCAATTATCCACTGAAACTAAAATATCATTATCATGTGCCAACTCAACAAGGGCTTTAAGATCCCCTATTTCATTCATTGGATTAGACGGTGATTCTAAAAAAAACAACTTAGTATTTTCTTTAATGGCATCACGCCATTCGTCTATGTCTGTCAGGGACACATAATCAACGGTAATACCTAATTTGCTTACGTATTTTTTAAACTGCACATTCGTTGAACCAAAAATACTGCGGCTCGATACAATGTGATCACCAGGATTAAGCAAGGCTAAAATCATAGAGAAAATGGCGGACATACCCGAAGCCGTTGCCACACATTGCTCGGCACCTTCAAGGGCAGCCAAGCGCTGTTCGAATGTACGCACCGTTGGATTGGTGTATCGGGTATAAACGTTACCTTCTTCATCACCACCAAACACCGCGGCCGCTTCTTGAGCATTTCCAAACACATAGCTTGATGTTAAAAACATCGCTTCACTGTGCTCATGCTCTTGAGTACGGTCATAACCAGCACGCACAGCAAGTGTGGCAAACTGGGCGTCGTCTAATTTAGAGTTATAACGTTTTTTGTCGGTCACTTACTTATCTCTATTCAATTTCTTCATCATTGTGCAAATCAATGATGCTATTTTCGATATTTTGAATTTTGTTTGCATCGTTACGCATAGCTTGCAAGTTTTCAAGATACGCATTATCGATGTCACCGGTTACATATTCACCATTAAACACTGAACAATCAAAGTCGTATTTAACATCAGCGCCATCACAGGTGGCATCAATTAGGTCATCAAGGTCTTGATAAATTAACCAATCGGCACCAATGGCTTTTTCAATTTGCTCCACTGTACGATCGTGGGCAATCAATTCTTCTTTTGCTGGCATGTCGATACCGTAAACATTTGGGTATCGAACCTCAGGCGCAGCACTGGCGAAATATACTTTATTGGCACCAGCTTCACGGGCCATCTCAATGATTTGTTCACAAGTCGTACCACGAACAATAGAGTCATCAACCAGTAAGACGTTTTTACCACGAAACTCAAGATCCAACGCATTCAGTTTTTGTTTCACTGATTTTTTGCGTTGCTGCTGACCTGGCATAATGAAGGTACGACCAATGTATCGGTTCTTCATGAAGCCTTCGCGGTATTTCACACCCAAGCGATTGGCGAGTTCAACCGCAGAGCTTCGGCTAGTATCCGGAATAGGAATAACCACATCGATATCATGATCAGGGCGTTCACGCAGAATTTTTTCAGCCAAGCGAGAACCCATTTTTAGACGAGCTTTATATACGCTGATTTTATCAATGATGGAATCTGGGCGAGCAAAGTAAACGTGCTCAAAGATACAAGGTGTAAGCTTCGGATTCTCAGCACATTGCTGGGTATGCAAGTTACCATCTACATCGATAAATACCGCTTCGCCCGGCTCAATATCACGCACCAGTTCGAAATCCAATGCGTCCAGCGCAACGCTTTCAGAGGCGATCATGTACTCATCGCCTTTTTCAGTTGTGCGCTTACCAAAAACCGCAGGACGAATACCGTTAGGGTCTCGAAAGCCCACCACGCCGTAACCCGCTAGCATTGCAATTACTGCATAGCCGCCTTTGATGCGCTTATGAACACGCTTAACCGCATCAAACACATCTTGCGCCGTCGGTTTAAGCTGCTTCTTCTCTTGCAGCTCGTGAGCAAAAATATTTAATAGTACTTCTGAATCACTATTGGTATTAACGTGACGTAAATCTTCACGGTAAACATCTTTAACTAATTCTTGGGTGTTCGTAAGGTTACCGTTGTGTGCCAGCACAATCCCGTAGGGGCTGTTTACATAGAATGGCTGAGCTTCTGCTGAGCTAGAACTACCGGCCGTTGGATAACGAATATGGCCAATGCCCATATTACCAACAAGACGCTGCATGTGACGGGTACGAAACACATCTTTAACTAGGCCGTTATCTTTACGCAAGAAAAAACGACCCGCATCACATGTCACCATGCCTGCGGCATCTTGCCCACGGTGCTGCAAAACGGTCAGTGCATCATACAGCGCCTGATTCACATTGCTTTTAGCAACCAAACCAACAATGCCACACATGGCGTTACCTCTTTAAATACAGTTAGTCACTGGATTTACCCAGTGTCAGAAGGGTTTCAGCAGCGCCTGGCAAAATATTTTTTGACCAAGACACCATTAGTTCAAAATGTGGGATCAGTGCCGACTCTTTCCACCAAGGGTCAGCACTAAAGGCCGTCATTTGTAATCCGTATACTGCCGCGGTAATCAGAATCAAACCGCGCGCCACACCAAAAACGATACCAAACATACGATCTGTGCCAGCAAGGCCTGTCACCTTAACCAGTTCACCAACTAGATTATTAATCATAGCCCCGACAATCAAAGTCGCAGCAAATAATATGGCAAAGGCCGCCCCGTATCGGGCTGAAGGGGTTTCTATCCACTGGACGAGTAGCACATCAAGGTGACCACTGAAGATACGGGCAATAATAAAGGCCGCAATCCAGCTGGCAAGGGACAGCATCTCTTTAACAAAACCACGTTTGATGCTGATAAGGGCTGAAATCAATACAACGGCCAATATGACCCAATCAATTATGAGCATATTAATATCCGAAGTCTTGAGCTGTTCTGGGGAACATATAAACAAGCGCCCTTGAGGAAAGGGCGCATTCTAACAAAGGGATATGGATGCGCAAAGGGAATCATCGGCCTTCGAAGACAACTAATTGCCCTTCTAGCTTAAATGTCTGTTTTATAGCCAGCATTTGCGCCTCAAGTTGCTCTTTTTGTGTACTAGGCCCAACAAATACACGAGTGTACGCTCCATCGTCCGATATTTGCTCGAATGCTTTATAACCAGCGTCACGTAACTTGTCTTTTAATTCCAGCGCATTCTTAGACTTGGCAAAACTGCCCACTTGAATATGCCAAACAACGGCCTGACCGGCTTTATCTAAAATTGGCTTCTCGAAATCTTGCAGCTTGAGGGTTTGAGTGTCCACTTTCATATCCGTCATTGTCACCTTCGCTGCAACCTGATCAGCAACTGAAAGAGGGTCGGACGAGGCAATAGCCAGTGATTTAGGCAATGGCATGTCCATGTCTGGGATATTGGTTTCTACCGGCACACTCTTCGCCAGGTAAGATGCATCCCCGGCGGTGGTAGAAAGCTGAGGCAATACGATTATCGCGACAGTGGCGAGCACACCTGCGCCTACCAGCTTACGTTTTATCCCTTCATCCATCTAACTATCCTTCACTTATTAGTCAGTTCTTATTATTTTCAAATGTGCCGAGCCATTGTTGACCATGGGCGACGGTGATAAATGAACCAAACAGTATCACTTGATCATCAGGGCCGATAATGTCACCTAAAAACGACAAACCATCGGCGACCGTTTCATGCTCTTGAGACACACTCACTACGGAGCTAATTTTTTGTTCAAGTTCATAAGCAGTTTGCCCACGATACCCTGACAAACCAGCCACATGCCAGTCATCAATAACGCTCATGCATTGCGCCACCGCTTTTGCATCTTTATCTTTAAGCATGGCCAACAAAGCATAGCGCTTTCCCTTAATGGGTTGATGCGCTAAAGATTCATTCAGAAGATGCGCCGCCTGAGGATTATGACCCACATCCATTAAACCACTAAAGGGAACAGAAAACGGCTGCAGCCGGCCATCTAAGTGTGCCGATTGCAAACCCATATTAATTTGATTGCAGGTAATTTCAGGGTAAACCTGTATCAATAACTGCACAGCCGTAGCCGCATTCTCAAGTGGTAATGTCGGCATGACCAGTGATTCTAAGGTGACGGTTTCACCATTCGCACCCTTGCCGTTAAAAACCCAGGTATCCTCGGTGCGAGTAAAATCAAAGTCAGACCCTTTTAATAATAATTTCGCACCAATGCTATTAGCATGTTCGATGAGCTTATTAGAAACATTACGCTGCCCACAAATGGCTGGCTGCTTAGCTCGGTAAACCCCTGCTTTTTCAAATGCAATATTATTGATATCACTCCCAAGCCAGTCTTGATGATCTAAGCCAATGCTGGTGACAGCCGCCCCATTGGGCTCAACTATATTGACTGCATCCAAACGGCCACCAAGACCAATTTCTAATACAGCCGCGTCTACTTGGTTTTTCTTAAAAATGTAAAGTGCTGACAAGGTACCCACTTCAAAGTAGGTTAAGCTAATGTCAGCTCGTGCATCGTCAATGGCTTCAAAACTTTCTACGATTACATCATCACTGACTGGCAGACCATTAATGCGGACACGTTCATTATAAGCGTGCAAATGCGGACTCATGTAACTTCCCACTTTTAAGCCCGCTGCCTGTAAAATGCTGCTACTCATGGTGACTGTAGAGCCCTTACCATTGGTGCCCGCCACTAATAAAGTTAATGGCGCGGGTTTTAATAAATCAAGGCGGCGCGCAACGGTTTGCACTCGCTCTAAACCCATATCAATTTCAGTAGGATGATTGGACTCTAAGAAAGCTAACCACTGGTCTAAATCTTTTTTCATTCTGACATTAACAACTGTAATAAACGTTTAATAGTAGGGCGTAAATTTTCACGACTGACCACTTTATCTAACATGCCATGCTCTAATAAAAACTCACTACGTTGAAAGCCTTCCGGTAGTGTTTCGCGAACGGTTTGTTCTATAACACGAGGTCCTGCAAACCCGATTAATGCTTTGGGCTCCGCTAGAATGACATCACCAAGAGTGGCTAGACTGGCACTGACACCACCATAAACAGGATCGGTCAGTACAGAAATATAGGGGATTTTATGCTGCTTAAGCTGTTCAATGGCAGCACTGGTTTTGGCCATTTGCATTAAAGAAAATAAAGCTTCCTGCATACGAGCACCGCCACTTGCTGCAAAGCACACCAAGGGTACACGCTGTTCAAGTGCTGTTTCACATGCTAAAGCGAACTTTTCTCCAACCACCTGCCCCATTGAGCCGCCCATAAACGAAAACTCAAATGCACAGGCGATGACAGGCAGATTTTCAAGCTTGCCTTGAATGACCACTAAGGCATCTTTTTCATTGGTTTTCTTTTGCTCAGAAGATAAGCGGTCTTTGTATTTTTTAGAATCGCGAAACTTGAGTTTATCTATAGGTTCAATATCGACAAACAGCTCGGTTCTGGGTTCTACGTCGAGCATTAAATGCAGACGCCTACGTGCAGAAATACGAAAATGATACTGGCACTTATCGCACACATTTAAGCTGCGCTCTAAATCTGCTTGGTAAAGTGCCGTTTGACAATCTGGGCAGCGAGTCCAGACACCCTCAGGTACTTGGCTTTCTCTTACCTGAGTGCTGGCTTTAATGCTGGCTGGAACAATTTTATCTAGCCAGTTACTCATAGGCTCACCCTAGTTATCAATTATGCGTCCATGGCCGTGCGCATTTCTGTCATTAAAGCACTTAAACGTTGCTTAATGACATCCGGTTCGTTTTCATTTTCTTCAATACAACGAACCAAAGCACTGCCAACAATCACAGCGTCTGCAACCTTAGCAACAGCTGCGGCGGTTTTGCCGTCCTTTATACCAAAGCCCACGCCTAATGGCAGCTGGGTTTTCGCACGAATGCGATCTAGGTTGGCTTTCACATCATCAATATCTAATGCAGCCGAACCCGTTACCCCTTTTACGGAAACATAATAAAGGTAACCTGACCCATGTTCACAAATGGTTGTTGCGCGAGCATCAGGGGTGGTTGGCGCCATTAAGAAAACCAGTTTTAAATCATGCTGTTTAAAATAGCCCGCTAGTACTTCTGATTCTTCCGGTGGCATATCAACCACAAGCGCACCATCTAAACCGGATTCACTGGCTGTTTTAGCAAAATTTTCGTAACCCATGATTTCCACTGGATTTAAGTAGCCCATCAACACCACTGGCGTGGTGGTATTGGTTTCACGGAAAGTTTTCACCATTGCCAAAATATCTCTTAGGCTGGTGTTATGCCTTAAAGCACGTTCACACGCTAGCTGAATGGTTGGCCCGTCTGCCATTGGATCAGAAAACGGCACACCTAATTCAATAATATCCGCACCACTTTCAACCAGTGTATGCATAAGCTCGACCGTTAAGCCTGGCTTGGGATCACCGCCGGTAATAAACGGAATAAGCGCTTTTTTACCCGATGCTTTTAAGTCAGCAAAACATTGATCAACACGATTCATTTTCTATCCTTTCAAGTCGCTGGGTAAATATTCATCACCCAGCGCCTTTTTACAATTGATTGAGCCATTTTAAACAAGCAGCTCTTCACAAATACTCAGATTCATAAAGCCACCAACTGGTGGCTTTAACTAGCTCTAGATTTCGATACCGTCCAATCCGGCAACAGTATGAATATCTTTATCACCACGACCTGATAGATTCACCACAATAACCTTGTCTTTATCCATGGTGGCAGCCAGTTTCATGGCATAAGCAATAGCATGGCTTGACTCTAGAGCGGGCATAATCCCTTCGATTTCAGTCAACGTATGGAATGCTTCTAGTGCTTCGTCATCCGTAGCCGCAACATAGTTCACACGACCAATGTCCTTCAGATACGAGTGCTCAGGGCCAACACCAGGGTAATCCAAACCAGCCGATACTGAATGGGTGCCCATAATTTGACCATTTTCATCTTCCATTAAATACGTTCGATTTCCGTGAAGAACACCCGGCTTACCTTTACATAAAGGTGCCGCATGGTCATCACCTTCAAGGCCATGACCACCAGCTTCAACGCCGTACATGGCAACTGACTCATCTTCAATAAATGGGTAGAACATACCAATCGCGTTAGAGCCACCACCTACACAAGCAACAACCGCATCAGGTAAACGCCCTTCATGCTCCATGGACTGGCGCTTCGTTTCACGACCAATAATTGACTGGAAGTCGCGCACAAGTTTTGGATATGGGTGCGGGCCCGCTGCGGTACCAATGATGTAGAACGTATCATCGACATTGGTCACCCAGTGGCGCATAGCTTCATTCATGGCATCTTTTAAAGTAGCGGTACCGGATGTCACCGGAATCACTTCAGCGCCGAGTAAACGCATGCGGTAAACATTTAGCTTTTGACGCTCAACGTCTGTGGCTCCCATAAAAACAGTACATTGCAAACCTAAGCGTGCAGCAACCGTGGCCGTCGCCACACCGTGTTGGCCTGCGCCTGTTTCTGCAATAACTTTCGGCTTGCCTGTGTATTTAGCTAACAAAGCCTGACCGATTGTATTGTTAACTTTATGCGCACCTGTGTGGTTTAAATCTTCACGCTTGAGGTAAATTTTCGCTCCGCCAGCTTTTTCAGTTAGACGTTCAGCAAAATATAATGGCGAAGGACGACCCACATAATGGGCTAGATCGTAGTCATATTCCTTTTGAAACTCTGGGTCCTGACTTAAACGATCATAAAGTTCGGTTAAATCATCAAGGGCGGACATCAGTGTTTCTGAAACAAAACGCCCGCCGTAAGGGCCAAAGTGGCCAGTTTTATTGGGTAACATGGTGACCGCTTTAAGATCAATCGCTGTCTTATCAGTTGTTGACACGATATACCTCACTTAAAAATGCATCTATTTTCGCAGGGTCTTTAATGCCTTTGTCTAATTCAACGCCACCGCTTACATCCACGGCGAACGGCTGAACTTGTTCAATTGCAAAAGCCACATTTTCAGGGGTTAAGCCCCCTGCGAGTATTAAAGGTTTGGTTTGGTTTGCTGGAATCATGGACCAATCGAAGGTCTCACCCGTACCACCAGGTACGCCAGGCTTATAGCTGTCTAGCAGTATGCCCAAGGCGTCTGGGAACCGCAGGCTCGACGCCACCACATCCGACGCTTGCCGGACACGCTGGGCTTTAATGAAGGGGCGCTGGAATTGACTGCAAAAGTCATTTTCTTCGTCACCGTGAAATTGGAGTAAGTCTATTCTAACGCTATTCAAAACCTCTTGCACCTGCTGTGCTTGAGCATTTACAAATAACGCTACCACCGAAACAAATGCTGGCATGGCTGCGGCAATTGCTCTTGCTTGTTCTATACGCACACACCTTGGACTTGGTTCATAAAACACCAAACCAATTGCATCTGCCCCCGCATCAACCACTGCAAGTGCATCTTCTACTCGGGTAATACCACAGACTTTTACACGTGTTCGTTTCATGGTTATTTATTCATTTGTAGCAATTGATAAAAAGGCGGCCCTTCGCGATAAATGGGCAAATTTGGATAGTCAGGATACTCAACATCCACAAAATACAACCCTTCACCAGGTGCGGTCACACCCGCTTTCGTTCGATCTTTTGCAAGCAACACCTGCTTACACCATTCAACCGGCTTGGAGCCATGACCAATGGGCAACAGAACGCCTGCTATGTTGCGCACCATGTGGTACAAGAAAGCATTGGCACACACCTCTAGCATAACCCAATCGCCCATTCGCTTTACACGGATGTCTTTCATAGTACGCCGAGGGTGATTAGCTTGACAGTCTCGAGCCCTAAAAGAGGTGAAGTCATGTTCTCCCAATAAGGCTTGGGCGGCTTCATGCATTTTCTCTGCATCTAGTGGTTTACGCCACCAGGTAACTTGGTCATGCATCAAACCAGGCTTGACCGGTTTATTCATGATGAAATATCGATATCGCCTAGCAACGGCACTAAAACGAGCATGAAAATCACTTGTTATAGGCTGCACCCAGTTAACGCAAATACCATCAGGTAGCTTCGTATTAATGCCCATCTTCCATCCGCGATCTGTTCGCTGCGACGGACTATCAAAGTGAATCACTTGAGCACTGGCATGCACGCCGGCATCGGTTCTACCCGCACAAACCACTTTAACCTCATGGTCAGCCACCTCAGAAATCGCAATTTCCAGGGACTCTTGAATACTGGGTCCTGGGTGATGCTTTTGTTTTTGCCAACCCTTAAAACGAGCACCATTATACTCAACACCAGCTACCCAGCGCTGAACGGGTTCTTGATCTGTCATACCTACTACCTAAAAAAACAAAACCCGAGCATGTTGCCATACTCGGGGTAATGTTAAGCAAAACGTCTGCTTATACCAAACTGTCCATCAGTTTAGTCGCCTCTTGCTTTTGGTCATCGCTACCTTCATCAAGGACCTCTTGAAGAATTTCACGAGCACCGTCTTGATCTTCCATATCAATGTAAGCACGGGCTAAGTCGAGTTTTGTTTCACTCTCATCTGTTCCACTTAGGAAATCTAAATCGCTATCTAAATTCTCTAAGTCTAAGTCATCCAAGTCGCCAAGTGGTGGGAACTCATCGCTCTCAACCGCATCGTCTATAGATGGTAATTCTTCTTTGTACTCAGCTACCACATCTTCAACAGCTTCTAACGGCTCTTCAGTGGATACGGAAATATCAAAGTCATCATTTAATTCAGGCAACTCATCAAGGTCATTTGTTTCTGCCTCAAGTGTTGGTAAATCAATATCTTCATTAGCCAGGGCATCTAATTCACCATCGAGATCTGAATCGATTTCTTCGGTTAGCTCAGGCAAGTCCATTTCTTCTTCATCAAAAGACAGACCTTCTTCGAATTCTGGCAAGGTTTCTTCTTGTACTTCTTCAACAGACGAGATATCAAGTTCATCTGAAGCATCAAGATCACCAAGATCTAACGACTCGTCATTATTTGAATCCATATCTAGGTCAAAAGAAAGATCTTCATCTGAGTCAGACGTGGTTTCGAAAGATAAATTATCTAACTCATCAAGCTCACTGCTGGCTGATAATTCTGGGATATCACCTGCGGAGGTCTCGGGCAGATCAAATTCCAAGGATGCATCCGCTTCGGAAGACTCTTCAAAGTCGAAATCAAAGTCATCCGATGAATCAACTGAAACAGAGCTTGTATCTAGGCTAATGTCGCTCAGATCAGAAGATTCGACATCTAAGTCTAGCGAATCTGAAGCATCTCCTGGTTCAAGGTCCAGTGAATCAAAAGACGACTCATCATCCAAACTAAGGGCATCAAGGTCAGAATCCGCTTCTAAGGATACAGGCTCTTCAATATCTTCCAACGGCAACTCATCATCATTAGATTCAAAATCACCAAGGTCAAAATCCATGCTATTTGAGTCATCCGCAGACTCACCCAGAGTAAGATCTAGGTCATCATTTTGATCTGCGCCTGAGTCTAGATCGAGATCATCTGAGGTATCGAAATCTAAATCGGTATCTAGTTCAGTACTGAAATCTAATGAGGTATTTTCATCACTATTATCATTTAGGTCTAAACCATCTAAGTCAAAGTCCAATTCACTGGCATCTTCACCTAAACTCATTTCACTAGACAAGGCATCAAGTTCATTTGGCGTTTCGCTCGAAGTCATATCAAGATCATCACCAAGACCAAAGTCCATGGCAAAATCTTCATTAACTTCATCATTCATGTCGCCAGACTCAATTTGGGCAACAGCTTCTTGATCGGCGGGAGAACCGTTTTCATTGATAAAAGCCACTTGCTCTTGAAGAGCATCTGAATCACCCAAAGCCGAAAGCACTTCCACCATTTTAAGGCGAAGATCCATCCTTGCAGGTTGAGATTCAATAGCTTTTTCTAAAACCGCACGAGCAGGTTCTGGACGGTTATAGGACATGTACCCATCGGCTTCGCCAATCATGTCTTCAACTGAGGCGCTGTGATCAATACTACTGGTTAATCCGGCATCACTATCTTGTGATTCAAAATCAGATAAGTCACCTTCATCAAACCCACCAAGATCAAGGTCATTTTCTTGCTCATGGCTTGTAAAGTCTTCATTAAAGTCATTACCAAGATCCATTTCATCTAGAGGATCAGGGCCGTCTACCGTATTGTCTAAATCGGCTACAGCTGATTCTTCTTGCTGTTTTTCTTTGCGCTTACGGGCAAAGTTGATTCCTAGCAGGGCTAACAATAGCGCGCCTAGGCCAGCACCTAGCACAGGTGGGTTTTCCATCACAAACGCGACAGGATCAAACGGCTCTTCAACTGGCTCAGGGACAAATACTTTTGGCTTAGGTTTGACAGGTTGTTCTTTCTTGACTGCCTCAGGTTCTGCGGGTGCTTTCTCAGCAAAATTTAGATCTTCGCCCGCAGCTTTTGGCTGCTCAACTTCTTTAGGTGCTAGCTTTTCACTTTCAGGTTTTGCTGGCTTTTCAGCCATACCCGATTGCAGAGCAACCATTTGTTCGTCTTTAAGATTCACTAATCGCTGAAGTGTGTTTATTTGCTCTTCTAATGAGTCTAAACGACTGCGTAATTCCTGGTTTTCACGGGTTGTTTTATCAAGATTTTCAAGGGTAACGGACAATTCTTTTTCAAGTTTCGATTGATCCCCAGCTGTCTCAGATGCCACCTGGCCACCAGCATTACGCTGATTATCAGTTGTGGCTTCACCGCCAGCGACTAACTTAAGCTGAGCACCTGACAAACGATCATCTCGTTGAATAGCCTCATCTTTGCGGGTCGCATCTAACTGAGCACGACGCTTAGCAATGGCTTGGTTTTGAATAGCCACTTGCGCAACGGCTTCATCAAAGCTACGAGAACGCATTTGTTGCTCATCAGGCACCCTAAGCACCTGATTTTTCTTTAAGCGGTTGATATTGCCATTAATAAACGCATTAGGATTTAAATCCTGAATCGCAAGCATGGCTTGTTGAGGCGAAACGTTACGATTTGGACGAGTGCGAATAGCCACTTCCCACAAGGTGTCATTTGCACGCACTTTATAAACAGAAGGTTCCGGCTCTGAGACTGACTGATTTTCAGTAGGCTCTTGTACTAACTTTTCAGTCGGCATCGCTAACGTTTCAGACTGTGCTGAAGCGGATGGAGCCGTACCCGGTAAAGCCTCAGCATCGCTAGGCATCTGATCTACATAATTATCTGTTTGAGCTGGTTGAACAGGTGCCGCCGGTTCTTCGTTAAAAACAGGTGGATCAAGTAATAAGGTGTACTCACGCAAAAGACGACCATTTGGCCAATCAACTTGCACTAGGAAGTTTAGGAAAGGTTCGACCACTGCTTGACGTGATGTGACATGAACAAACACATCATCACCAGAGCGCTCAATTGCGAATTGGAGATTATTTAAAAAGAATACATGCTCAACACCAGACTTCTCGAATTCCTCCGTAGATGCCAAGTTGGGCTTCATTTCCCAATTTTCTAGCTCACTTGCCTTTAAGAGCTTAATTCGTGCATCTAATGGCTGGTTCAAAGCAGATTCCAGCTCAATATCGCCCATGCCTAAGGCAAGAACGTTTGTAGCACTCATCATCGCCCCAGATGCGGCAATTGCAATCGCGAGCTTTCGCAACATAGCAATGTATCCTTATTTTTTTAATACTTTGGGCCGACAGGGTATAAATTAGCCCTATCTAAACAATCTATTTATATGATTGTGTCATTAAGCGGCTAAGTATTCAGCAAATTCTAGTATTTATCAATATTAATAAGGAGTTGCGGAGACTTTGGCCACGTTTTTTCAATTCATTTGCACGCTTATCTGATTAAAATTCAACCTACGGGGTGTTATACACCCCATAGATTTCGATTTTAACGCGCTAATAGTATTCTCAACATACGACGAAGTGGCTCAGCCGCTCCCCATAAAAGTTGATCACCTACTGTAAACGCAGAGATATACTCTGGCCCCATCGTAAGCTTACGAACACGACCAACCGGAATATTTAACGTTCCGGTAACCTTAGCTGGCGTTAGCTCTTGCATCGTAATATCACGATCATTTGGAATCACTTTAACCCAGTCGTTTGCACCAGCTAAGATTGATTCGATTTCAGCTACCGGTAGGTCTTTCTTCAGCTTAATGGTCATTGCCTGTGAGTGACAACGCATGGCACCTACGCGCACACACAAACCATCGATTGGGGTTGGTGTTTCGCTTGTACCCATGATTTTGTTGGCTTCTACTTCAGCTTTCCACTCTTCACGGCTTTGGCCTGATTCCAATTGCGAATCAATATACGGAATCAAACTACCCGCAAGCGGCACACCGAACTGGTCAACAGGGTAATCATTACTGCGGATAAACTCAGCCGTGCTCTTATCTATTTCTAGAATAGCAGATGCAGGATCATCCAATAAATCTTTAACATTATCGCGAACCGCACCCATTTGGCTGATTAATTCGCGCATATGTTTTGCACCAGAACCCGATGCAGCTTGATAAGTCATTGGTGAAACCCATTCCACCAAGTCTTTTTCAAATAAACCACCTAACGCTAACAGCATTAAGCTTACGGTACAGTTACCACCTACGTAAGTTTTAACACCGGATTCTAAACCCTCTTCGATCACGTTTTGGTTCACGGGGTCCAGTACGATGATGGCTTTATCATCCATACGCAAAGAAGAGGCCGCATCGATCCAGTAGCCTTCCCAACCTGCTTCACGCAGTTTTGGATACACCTCTTTGGTATAGTCCCCGCCCTGACAAGTAATAATCACGTCTTGGGCTTTTAGGGTTTCAACATCAAACGCATCTTCTAACAAACCGGCATCTTTACCGGCGAAATCAGGGGCTGGCTTGCCTTTTTGTGACGTGGTGAAGAACACAGGAGAAATAAGATCAAAATCCCCTTCTTCTTGCATACGCTGCATGAGCACAGAGCCCACCATGCCGCGCCAGCCTACTAATCCGACTTTTAAATTGGCACTCATAAAATTAAACCTCCTTCAAAGCAGCAACCACTGCTTGACCCATTTGCTCTGTTGACACTTTTTGCATGCCATCAGAGAAGATATCCGCAGTACGTAGACCTTGATCCAGTACATTACTGACTGCCTGCTCAATCGCATCAGCAGCTGCCACTTCACCCAAGCTGTAACGCAACATCATGGATGCAGATAAAATAGTGGCAAGCGGATTTGCAATGCCTTGACCAGCAATATCAGGCGCACTGCCGTGACAAGGCTCATACATACCTTTATTGTCTTTATCTAAAGAAGCCGACGGCAACATACCGATAGAACCCGTCAACATAGCCGCTGCATCCGATAAAATATCACCAAACATATTGCCGGTAACCATTACATCAAACTGTTTAGGTGCACGCACAAGCTGCATGGCCGCGTTATCTACATACATGTGTGACAACTCAACATCTGGGTAGTTTTTCGCCTCTTGCTCCATGATTTCACGCCACAATACCGTTACTTCTAGTACGTTAGCTTTATCAACGGAGCATAATTTTTTGCCACGTTTTTGCGCTGACTCAAATGCGACTTTTGCAATACGGCGAATTTCTGTTTCGTTGTAAACATAGGTGTTATAACCCTCACGCTCACCGTTTTCTAATGTGCGAATACCACGAGGCTTACCAAAATAAATACCACCGGTTAATTCACGTACGATCAGGATATCTAAACCCGATACCACTTCCGGTTTTAGGCTCGACGCATCAGCAAGTTGTGGGTACAAAATGGCTGGGCGCAGATTACCGAACAACTCAAGGCCAGAGCGCAAACCCAACAGGCCTTTTTCAGGGCGTAATTCGCGATCTTCAAGGTTATCCCATTTAGGACCACCAACCGCACCAAGCAAAATTGCATCACTCGCGCGAGCTTTATCCATCGTCGCTTGCGGTAAAGGCGAGCCAGATTCATCATAAGCCGCACCACCCACAAGGGCGTGATCCAACTCAACATCTAAATTGAATTTTACCTTAGCCGCTTCAAGGACATTTACCGCCTCAGTTACGATTTCTGGACCAATGCCATCACCAGGCAAAACAAGAATTTTCTTAGTCATTTTTAATTTCTTCTAAATTAATCTATTTTTCAGGATGACTTGTGGCTAGCATTTCAATCCACAAGCACCCTGCACTATTGAATCAACTACTTAACTTGATCAAACAACCAAGGAGACGACTGACGGCGTTTATCTTCATACGCTTTAATATCGTCTGCATCTTGAAGTGTTAAGCCAATATCATCTAAACCATTAAGCAAACAATGCTTACGGAATGAATCCACTTCGAATGCTATGGAATCGCCATTCGGTTTAACGATATTTTGATTTTCTAAATCAATGATTAACTCATACCCTTCATTGGCTTCCACTTCTTTAAACAACATATCAACTGTTTCTTCATCTAATACGATGGGTAACAAACCGTTTTTAAAGCTGTTATTGAAGAAGATATCCGCATAACTAGGTGCTATCACAGTACGAAAACCAAAGTCCTCTAACGCCCAAGGAGCATGCTCACGGGATGAACCGCAACCGAAGTTCTCGCGAGCCAATAACACCTGAGCACCTTGGTAGCGAGCTTGGTTTAAAACAAAATCTGGATTCAAAGGTCGACCAGAGTTATCCGCATCCGGTTGACCTTCGTCCAAGTATCGCAACTCATCAAATAAGTTTGGGCCAAAGCCGCTGCGTTTAATGGATTTTAAAAACTGCTTAGGGATGATCATATCTGTATCGATATTGGCACGATCCATAGGAGCCACGATACCGCTTTGCTTAACAAATGGTTCCATCTTTAAACTCCTTATTTAACCAATTCAAATTGACGAACATCAACAAAATGACCAGCAATAGCCGCTGCTGCTGCCATGGCTGGGCTAACCAAATGAGTACGCCCCCCATAGCCTTGGCGACCTTCAAAATTACGGTTTGACGTAGACGCGCAGTGCTCGCCGCTGCCTAACTTATCGGCGTTCATTGCTAAACACATAGAGCAACCCGGCTCACGCCATTCAAAGCCAGCTTCGATAAAGATCTTATCCAAGCCTTCTTTTTCGGCTTGCTCTTTAACCAAACCAGAACCCGGAACCACCAAAGCTTGCTTTAAGGTTTCAGCAACTTTATTCCCTTTGGCAACGGCCGCGGCCGCACGCAAGTCTTCAATTCGACTATTTGTACACGAGCCGATGAAAACACGATCTAAATCGATATCAGTAATGGCCTGACCTGGCTCAAGACCCATATATTTATAAGCGCGCTCAAATCCGCTGCGCTCAACATCGTCTTTGGCTTCTTCTAACTTAGGCACAAACCCATCAATAGTGGTCACCATTTCGGGACTGGTACCCCAAGTAACTTGTGGCTTAATATCTTCTGCTTTTACTTCAACCACTTTGTCAAACTGGGCATCAGCATCGGACTTCAAATCCGCCCAAGCGTCTACTGCTTTTTCCCAGTCAGCACCTTTTGGTGCATATGGGCGACCTTTTACATATTCAGCAGTGATCTCATCAAATGCCACCATGCCCACACGAGCACCGGCTTCGATTGCCATGTTACACATAGTCATACGCCCTTCCATGCTCATGGATCGAATAGCACTGCCGCCAAACTCCATGGCACAACCATTACCACCCGCTGTACCAATCAAACCGATCACATGTAGTACAACATCTTTACCAGTAATACCGGCACCAAGCTCACCTTCAACGTTAATTAAAAGGTTTTTCATTTTGCGTTGAATCAAACATTGAGTTGCAAGAACATGCTCAACTTCAGACGTACCAATACCATGAGCCAATGCTGCAAATGCACCGTGTGTCGCAGTGTGAGAATCACCACATACCACTGTCATACCTGGTAAAGTTGCACCCTGCTCAGGGCCCACCACATGCACAATACCTTGACGGATGTCTTTCATTTTGAATTCAACAATGCCGAATTCATCGCAGTTTTCATCCAAGGTTTTCACCTGGATTTTTGAAACAGGATCCACAATGCCTTCAATACCCACATCACGTTCGGTTTTTGTGGTCGGCACGTTATGGTCGGGTGTTGCCAAGTTGGCATCCAAGCGCCAAGGTTTACGACCCGCAATTCGCAGGCCTTCAAATGCTTGAGGGGAGGTTACTTCGTGCAGCAATTGACGATCGATGTAAATTAACGCCGTACCATCATCACGGGTTTTCACCACGTGTTGATCCCAAAGTTTGTCGTATAATGTTTTGGCCATATCTCTCTCCACGAAACGTGCTTGAGTGCCTATGCAATTCAGTGCCGTTTCTTTTTATTGCTATATCTAACTTGACGTTATTTTACGATCAGGCTACAAATAACACAAATTCATATTTTTTATAAATTGGATTCCAATACGGAATACCAAAGTCATAATGAAAATAGGCAGTTACCACCCATGGACACCCAGTCCCTCCAAGCGTTTATCGCCGTCGCGGAAACCGAGTCATTCTCCCTTGCCGCCCAGCGACTACACCTCACACAACCGGCGGTGAGCAAACGCATCGCCTTACTTGAAGACAGTTTAGACAGTCAATTATTCGACCGCCTACCTCGCAAAGCCGTATTAACCCCGTCCGGCGAAGCCCTACTGCCCAAAGCGAAACATATCTTAAGTGAGCTTTTAGAGATCAAAACCGAACTGGCCAGCTTGAGTGGTGATATCAGTGGCACTTTACGTATTGGTACCAGTCATCACATTGGCCTTCATCACCTGCCCCACTTATTGCGCCAGTTTCATACCGCCTACCCGCAAGTGAAATTAGCCATGCAGTTTTTAGGTTCTGAGGCAGCTTGTGAGGCCTTAGCACAAGGGGAATTAGATATAGCATTTGCCACACTCCCTCAAGAGAATCACCCCAAGTTAGACATGCAACCCATATGGCGAGACCCGCTAAGTTTTGTCTGTGCGTATACTCATCCACTTAGTCAAAACAAAAAACTAAGTCTTGAAGACCTCACTCGTTATGAAGCCATCTTGCCTGAACCCAATACCGTAACCTTTGAAATCATTGAGGATGCCTTCAAACATGAAGGCGTATCTTTACAAAGCGCACTACCGAGTCGATACCGCGAAACCATCAGTATGATGTCGAGCTATATGGAGACCATTAAAATGATGGCCAGTGTTGGACTAGGCTGGGCCGTATTGCCTGAACACATGGCCAATGACAAAGATCTTATTAAACTCCAGGTGGGCCCAAAGTCACTTTATCGAGAATTAGGCGTACTACAACGAAAGGGCAAAACACTCGGCACAGCGGGTAAAGCCTTTTTAGCCATATTGCCAAACACTTAACTGATGTAGCGCAATGATTCCTTTTAAATTGCCATCATAATGAGTGAATAACGACTAAACTAATAATCACAGTCAACTTTGGAGACTCATCATGCTGGCCATTAAAAACGTGCTTTTACTTCTTGATCAAGAAGTGGACAATCAGACCGCACTCAAACGCGCCATGCAAATTTGCAAAGAGCATGATGCCAATCTTTTTGTTTCCACATACGTATATAACCACGCATGCGAAGAAGGCTCTCTGAGCGATTTGGAGATGCGACATGAATTGAAGTCTATGCTGCTCGAACAAGCACAGGCCTGGGCAGAAAATTTATTTAAAGAGGTTTACCTGCCTGCTGATACTCCACTGTCGATTTGCTGGTGCCGACACGCATACCAAGCGGTTATTGATAATTCAGAAGACGCCAGTTTCGACCTCGTTATTAAAGCGGCCGCCAAACATCACAATATTGTAGAACGTGTTCTACAACACCAAGACTGGAATCTTTTAAAGCACTGCCCTGCACCTGTATTATTGGTAAAAGGAAAAGCCGCGTGGGAAGCACGCACCATTATTGCAGCCGTGGATGCTACGTCTTTAGATAACGCGCATAAAGTGGTTAATGAACACATCTTCGAGTTCGCTGAAATACTCAACCAAGAAAACAATTACCAAGTTCACATGGTTAATAGTTACCCCATGATGAGCCTAACTTTGGCAAGCTTACCCGATGCACCTATACCTGAAGATTTGCAGCAATATGTTGTAGACCAGCATACTGACGCTTGTGAGTTATTGGCAGAGAAATACAATATCAACCAAGACAATATTCATGTACTAGAAGGCGACCCTGAAGAAGCTATCACTCAAAGCGCTAACAAGCTGGACGCTGATGTCATTGTTGTCGGTATTCTAAATGGCGATGATATGCAAAGCGTTATTTTGGGCAGCACAGTTGAGCATGTGCTTGATTCAACACAAAGCGACGTACTGGCTATTAAACCTCAAGATGGTGTCATTGATATCGAAGAGGACGAAGCATAGTTTAAAAAGTCACAAAAAACGGCTCCCAAGGGAGCCGTTTTTTTGAATTCAGTATTGATACAAGCAAATAAACTAATAAAGCTTGCTCAAAAAGAAACCGATTTGATTGCTCGCAATATTATTACCTTGTTGATCGGTAAAGTCCAACCAGCTCAATTGCACGCCCAGTGAAACACCCATAGCACCACGTATTTCAACCATGACTTTTGGTCCCCATGCCGGGTCCAGTTCGGTTTTAACACCGCCAGCTGAGAATTCATGAGCGCCTCTAGCGGTCAAACCAATACCAACACTACTTACTTGGTTAGACTCTACCCACATTAAGTCACCCACTGCAAACTGTTGTTCGTAACTGGTGCCGGATTTATCCGATACTGATAAATAGCTATAACCAATACTTGAACGAAACGACGACGATGGTCTTGATGGAATCGCAAACGCATAACCCACCGAAAAGATTGGCCCCCCACCAAGGGTTAAGTTTGGTAAATAATCCTCTGCAACGGCCAGCTCTTCACCACCACGATCAAATGAAAACTGCCAAAAAGCGCCGGACATTTTTTCAAATGGCTGATTAAACCCCGCATCCGGCGTGAGTAGTTCTACGCGACCTAATGGCAAATAATTAGCTGATTTACGTTTATTAAATGGCGTAACACTGTAACTCCAACTGGCCCCTTCATGGGCCGTGGTGTATGACGCTTCTTGGCCAAATAATTTAGGTTCGGTGCGAATAACAAGAAAGCCCACTTCAGGGTTTAGACGAAGAGGCAGTGCCGCATAGCGCCCATTAGAACTAAACTGAGTAAAGCGCAATTGAGGTCGAAGAACATCAATTTGTTTCATATTGAAGTCATACATTTCAATAACAGGATAGAAAAAACCGTCCCCCATTTCACTTCTTTCAATATAAGTACGCAACTGGATAACAAAACTGCCATGACCATAGGGCAGCTGATAGCCCTTATAAAAACTCTTCTTACCGTCGATTTCGATCACACCATCAGACAATTCCGGATCACCCTGCATCCCAACAGGCAAAGGCTCAAAGTCATACGCCCCAGAAACCGGTGTATCTTGAAGTAACATTTGTTGCTGCTTTGGCGTTAACCCCGAACAAGCAGATAACACACACACACTTAACATCACACACAATAGGCGCATAGAGGCATCCATTAAATATAAAATCCGAATAACGATAAAATTAACTTAATCTTTTGGTTTGTTTTCACTATAGCGATGAGTCAAAAAGTCAGTATGATCACGAAGAATCAATGTCATATGAAACAACTCTTCCATGACATCTACGATACGATCTCGATAACTACTGGGCTTCATAGTACCGTCATCATTAAACTCTTTCCACGCCATGGCCACAGAGGATTGATTTGGAATAGTAAACATACGCATCCAACGACCAAGAACACGTAAGCTATTCACTGCATTAAACGATTGCGACCCACCACTTACCTGCATAACAGCCAGTGTTCGACCTTGTGTCGGCCGAACAGAACCGATACTCAATGGAATCCAGTCAATCTGATTTTTAATCACCGACGTCATATTGCCATGAATTTCAGGGCTCGACCAAACCATGGCTTCAGACCAAGTGGCCAGCTCATGCAACTCTTGCACTTTTGGGTGTTCATAAGTCTGACGATCAAAAACAGGTAAACCTTCAGGGTCGTAAATCTTCACCTCAGCACCAAACGACTCAAGAATACGGCCCGCTTCTTGTGCTGCCTTTTTACTATAAGACTCAGGACGCAATGAACCATATAAAATCAGCACCCTTGGCGGATGTTCACTTGTTTTAGTGTGTTTGATTTTTTGCAAAGACGTTTGCAATGAATGATCGGGTAACATCAATATATCCAAAAAGATCGATTAAACTGTACGCATAAATTAATGACGTTTTAACAAATTAACCTGAGTAATGCCATTTTTGTACTCAAAATCGTTAAATACAACGGCCAATTGACCTTGCCATTTGTAGTACTGAAAATCTAACAGCTGTAAGAGTTGGTCAAGATATTCTGCCATTGCCATAATAGACATTTGAGAAGAACGCTCAGGCAAGTCACCCAATTTATAATCCAAATATTTAATCACATGAACCAGCTTACCATGAATCGCCACATGAATAGGCCGCTCGCTCAGCTCACGCTTTAAGGTCTGCAGCATAACCCAGGTCAATTGTTTCTCATTAGCGCCAGCTTGCAATACACGCGTGCTAGCACCGTTATGCAGTCCGTTTACGATTAAATTGAGTGGTTGCAAAGCTAACCTAAGATCCTCCACTGTTTTACGCACTTGGCAATAAAGCTCTAGATTATGAAACGCCCGTGTTACACCTTCACGCTCATTCCCTGCTAACAAATTTAGGGTTTCGTTCGCTCGCTGATAGAAAACTTGATCCATCAGCTCCATCTGCTTAATCGCCGCACAATATTGTGACTGCATATAATCAAGATAAGCGCCAGCGTCTTTTCTAGGAACCACATCTTGCCCCATGTATTTATTCACGGGCAGTTTCGAAACACGCAACCTCTCTAGCACATAAGTTTGCTGGATACGCTTAAATAAATTATTGGCACTGGATTGATGCTTTCTATCTTCAACACGATTATCACGAATAAAATCAATGCTTCTTTGAATATCAAACTGCAATACATCGCGCTCATGGCTGGGTTCAAATTTTAAAATTCGACCTTCATTTCGCCCATCAAAGTATCGCTTAGCGTGTGATATTCCCTGATCCTTTTGTTGCTTTAAAGCACGAATTTTTTCAGAAGGTACCACAAACGCATGGGCACGGCCGATGCCATTTGACTGGTAATCAAGTAATGTTAGCTGCTTCGAAATATCCTGAGGTCGTTCAAGTAAAAAACGCGCAGCGACATTCGCTTTTAACAAACCAGGCTGATCATTCGCACACTTCATTCGCTGTGCATCACTAGGACAAAATACACTCACTGCATGACTAAACCCCGAGTGAATCGCCTGCATACCAGATGCAGGTATCTTTTTCGCCTCTAAAGCCACTGCAAGGGCATAATCATCTAATAGATAGCCATCCTTCCATGCCCAGTCGTTTTGAGCACTAACGGCTTTTTGTGCAAATTGGGCACAACGCAATGCTCTAAACATAGACTTGAAGGCGTTACTTCCCGCTAAAGCAATGGCCTGCTTGTCTGTTTCAAATTCAATTTGACGACACTTCCAAGCGGTCATCGTTCGATGTGCTCGATATAGGCAGGCAAATACCCACTGCTGTATTAAGTGAATACGTTGCCACACCCACAGCTCGATATATTCATAAAATGGTACATTTTCTTTTTGCATGCGTTTTAGCAATTTTTGATGACGCTTGTCTTGGCCAGATGCGCGGAAATAAAGCCATTCGCTTACATGGTGCATCAAATAAAAGGCGACTTTTTTCTGTTTACTTCGAAAGTGCGATAGTTCATGGCCAATCATTGCTGCCAACTCATTCAAAGAAAGAGACATCAAAAGTGGCGCGCCAATGATGAGCTTATATTCATCACGATAAATACTGTTAATACCGGAATAGGCGTCCACACGCAGGGCCGTTTCATTATTCACTTCAATTCGTTTTGGCGGCTTAACATTAAGATGACGGCTCATTTGTGCCACTAACTCAAATAAAGCAGGTGCCTCATGCTGCAACAGCACACGCCCATGATAAGAGCGAAAGCCTCCAAAGATTGGCCGCAGTAAAATATACAAAAAGCCCAAACTTAGTACCGCTGGGCAAGCCCAATGCGTAGCGGTGAGGTAATTATCTTCAATGAGGTTTGCCACCATCGGTTCGCTAAAAAACAAAATAGCGAAGCCAAATACCCCAAGAACACCAGCTACATATAAAAGCGGGACCAAAAGACTCACCGCCTCTACCCAGAAAAGCTGAAGAGACTCCCTCATTGAAATGACTTCTGGTACAGCACGACCGGTTAAACTGGACTGAATATAGTGAATAAGTTTGCGGCTATTGGAGCTGATATCGGCCTGATTGGATGCCTGTTTTTTTGCCTGCTTACTGGCCAGTTTCCAATTAATTTCACCTAGATTATCCACAACCGGACTGACCGCACGCAACGGGCCGTTAAAATGTCGTTTGGCTGCAAAGTTGGCAAACACGCGCCACCTCATGGAATGGATTTGTTATTATGTTAAGCGACTCAGTACTTTAGTCTGAGACAACATGCCACTGTATTATAAAAACCTACCAATTTAAACAACTGTTTAAATTGGTAGGTTTTGGCGATCGATGACTTTGCGCATGACAAAACTTGAATGGACCCCAGTTACACCTTCAATGCGGGTAAGCTTGCCTAATAAGAAATGTTGATAAGCCTCCATATCAGCGACCACCACTTTTAAGACATAATCGGCACTTTGCCCTGTTATTAGATAACACTCCAACACCTCTTCGAAACTGGCAATGGTTTGCTCAAACTTATTAAATCGTTCAGGTGTGTGACGGTCCATGCTAATTGAAATCATGGCCAACAAATCTAAGCCCAGCTTCTTCGCATCCAATAAAGTAACAGTATTTAATATATATCCAGCATCCTGTAAGACTTTTACCCTTCGTGAACAAGGGCTTGCTGACAAACCAACCTTCTCCGCTAACTCGAGATTGCTAATGGCCCCATTTTTTTGCATTTCCTGCAATATTCGCCGATCCGTTCGATCAATTTGATGCATGTTTAAGTCCTAGATTTCAACATTTAAAATATAGCCGCAATATATCACCAAAATAAACAACAATTAAGCAATAAAATAACATATAAAAGCTCATATCATGGCACATTTGCAAACATTCACCCTGAGAAGCCCACTATAATGGTTATCACTTGGAAGCAACGAGTCAGCCACAAGCCAGACTCGAGTCTTCGCACCAAAAGTGCAACAGACAAGATAGAAGCGCCAAAAGCGAGTCGCCCTTCCAAGTAACGTCACACTCAACCATCAAGAAGAGCCGCCATGTTTGATCATCAAAAATATCGCCCGTTTACCGCCATGAAAAAAGCAAATCGCCAATGGCCAGCGAACACCATCCATACCGCACCATCATGGTGTGCCGTGGATCTGCGCGACGGCAATCAAGCCTTGATCGAACCTATGAGCGTTTCGCAAAAACAAAAAATCTGGCAATTATTGGTCGATATCGGCTTCAAGCATATTGAAGTGGGCTTCCCCAGTGCATCACAAACCGACTTTGATTTTGTGCGCTGGTTGATCGAAGAAGACCAAATACCGGAAGATGTGACCATACAGGTCTTAGTACAAGCACGGGATGAGCTTATTGAGCGCACTTACCAATCATTAGTAGGCGCTAAACAGGCCATTGTTCATGTTTATAACTCCACCTCACCGGTTCAACGTAATAAAGTCTTTAACTTAGACAAACAGGGCATTATCGATATCGCTGTGCGCGGCGCAAAAAAAGTTAGCACAGAGGCGCAAAAATACCCAAATACAAAGTGGACGTTTCAATACAGCCCTGAAAGCTTCTCCAGCACCGAAACCGATTTTGCTATTGACGTATGTAATGCTGTCATCAATGTATGGCAACCCACGACTGATAACAAAACGATCATCAATCTGCCTGCGACCGTCGAGTGCGCCGGGCCTAATGTATTTGCTGATCAAGTTGAAACCTTTTGTGAAGGGGTCAATCAGCGTGAAAATGTCGTCATCAGCATACACACCCATAATGACCGAGGCTGTGCCGTGGCCGCAGCCGAAATGGCCATACTAGCGGGTGCGGATCGAATTGAAGGCACGTTAATGGGCAACGGTGAGCGCACCGGCAACATGGACTTAATCACCATGGCCATGAACCTTTACAGCCAAGGCATTGATCCGCAATTAGATCTATCAGACGCTAAACGCATCACGCGTACAGTAGAAGAATGCACTAATATTCCGACCCATGCGCGCCATCCTTGGATGGGGGATTTGGTTTATACCGCGTTCAGTGGCTCTCACCAGGACGCTATTAAAAAATGTTTAGCCGTGCAAAACGATCATGAACCCTGGGATGTGGCTTATCTTCCCATTGACCCTCGTGATATTGGGCGAGATTATCAATCTGTCATTCGAGTTAATAGCCAAAGTGGCAAAGGTGGCGTGGCTTATATTCTTGAACATGAATTTGGCATCCAATTACCCCGCTGGATGCAGATTGATCTTAGCCAAAAAGTACAAGCGGCCAGTGAAGGCAATGGCGAAATATCCTCACACCGCATTCATGAAATATTCGAACAGGAATACCTTAATCATCAGGGTGAGATCTCATTGATCGATTATGATATTCAAGCAAAGGATTTGAATGGCGAAAAGACGTTAAACATCCAACTTAAAAATGGCCCACAAACATTTGAAATCCAAAGCCATAGCGACGGCGCACTAGAAGCCTTTTGCTCCGCTTTGGCTACACACCTATCGATTAACATTGATATTTTGCAGTACAGTCAAAGCGCTATTGGTGAACACACACAAGCCAACGCCCTTGCTTGCCTTGAGGTTAATATTAACGACTGCGGCTTTAAAACTTGTGCCATCGAGCAAGACAGCCTCAAAGCGAGCTTTATTGCCATCGTCCAAGCATGCAATAAACACCTTAGCCAACAAACAAAAGCCGCTTAGGCATAAACG
>NYTP01000009.1 GCA_002683575.1 Bermanella sp. | reverse complement strand
ATGGTAGTGTGGGGTCTCCCCATGTGAGAGTAGGTCATCGTCAAGCTTTAAATATAAGAGCCCTGTTGCTAACGCAACAGGGCTTTTTTTTTGTTTGTTCGAAAGGGGTTGATAAAACGTATAGCGAAACCTGTGCTTCTTGGACGTTTTTATTGCGATTCATTCACTCGTTCTAATTTGAACGGATGGGCTCGATACATACGTTTTAGATATACACCTTTAACGGTCTATAACAGTGAAGTGGAAGAGATAGAAGACAGGCGACTAAAAGTCGCCCCATTGATTTTGTAAAAGCGTAACAGCTGTCAGGGCCGCCGTTTCCGTACGAAGAACTCTAGGTCCGATGAGTTTAGATTGAAAGCCATAAGTGCAAGCCAGTTGGATTTCATCTTGAGATAACCCGCCTTCTGGGCCAATGGCAATCACGGCTGTAGTAACCGAATCAGATGAATTCTGTTTTACATTGCCCCTTGGATCTAATACCCACTTTTCATCGGCATCAACCTTGGTAACCCAGTCTTGAAATTTAACCACAGGGTTTAGTTTAGGCAGGATGTCACGGCCACATTGTTCACAGGCGCTGATAATAATACCTTGCCATTGTTTATGTTTTTTCTCCATGCGCTCAGCATTGAGTTTTACATCACAGTGCTCCGTCCATAAAGGTGTGATTTCAGCAACGCCAAGCTCCACAGACTTTTGAATCACCAGTTCCATTTTATCGCCTTTTGATAGAGCTTGGCCCACATGAATGAAAAGCGGTGATTCATTATGACTAGGTACTTTACGCTCTATAGTGACGGATACTCGTTTGCGATCACTGTGCTCGATTATGGCTTCAAAGTGGTGATTAGTCTCACCATTGAATAGGATAAGCTGACGCCCTGCCTGCATGCGTAAAACCTTTCCGACATGATTAGCTGCACTATCATCTAAGTTGACAGTAGTACCTTCTACAAAGGCTTGTGGAGTGTATATTCGAGGAATGCGCATATTGGGTCTGATTAGGAGCAGGTTGGATGAGTACAATACCAGTGTCTTGGATTTGCCTCTATATTATCAGTGAAATTATCGAGCATGATTGCCATCACAAAAGGGAGCGTTTTCGGTATCCTTGCAAGCACATAAGAATCTAGTTTCATTATTTTCTGCGGTAAATTTTAACGGCTGGTAAGGTGTGCCTTTATGGCTGCCATCACAAAAAGGTTGGGATTGGCTTCGGCCACATTCACACCAAAAATAAGTTTTACCGGATTCAAGCTCGACACGGATAGGCTGGCGCATAGATATTTCGTTATTAAAGGTTGGCGGTTGGGGAGTATAGATAAAATGAAGAGCAAGTTGAGATTGCCAGACTTAAATTATTTAAGTCTGGCAATAATCATTACCAAAGACCAAGGTTTTTCCAAACATTCATGCAAGGATCTGCTTGGTTTAATGTGTAGAAGTGTAAGCCGGGAACATCATTCTCAACAAGATCTTCACACATTTGTGTGATCACTTCTTCACCAAACTTCATGATGCTTTCGCTGTCATCACCGTAGGCCTCAAGTTGCTTACGAATCCAGCGAGGAATTTCTGCACCGCAAGAATCGCTAAAGCGCGCAAGTTTTGTGTAGTTGGTGATTGGCATGATGCCTGGCACGATTGGAATATCGATGCCCATTTCTTCACAACGGTCGAGAAAGTAAAAATAACTGTCGACGTTGAAAAAGTATTGAGTGATAGCACTGTTTGCACCAGCATCGACTTTGCGTTTGAAATTTAGAAGATCTTGCTCAAAGTTTTGTGCTTGTGGGTGCATTTCAGGATAAGCGGCAACTTCTAAGTGAAACTTATCGCCATGTTCCGCACGAATCAATTCAACGAGTTCGTTAGCGTATTTTAATTCACCTGCGCTAGCAGCCATGCCTGATGGTAAGTCACCACGTAATGCAACAATGCGCTGAATGTCATTTTGTGCATAGTGATTAAGTAAATCTTTAATATTGGCTTTGGTTTCGCCGACGCACGATAAGTGAGGCGCTGTACCAATGCCTTTGGCGTTCATGCCCGTTACGGTATTCACAGTGTGTTCACGAGTGGAACCACCTGCACCATAAGTAACCGAGAAAAAATCAGGGTTGAGTGCGGCCAGTTTGTCGCGGGTGGCGAACAGTTTGGTGGTGCCTTCTTCCGTTTTAGTTGGGAAGAATTCAAAGCTTAAACGGAAATTGTCCATGGTCATCTCGGTATCAATGTGTTTACTAACAAGCTTTCATAGTGCGCTTGAAGCCGAAGCTTAACGCTTCGAGCTCCAAGCTTCTAGCTCGAAGTATTAGTACTTGTAGCTTTCTGGTTTGTAAGGGCCGTCAACCGGTACGCTGATGTAGTCGGCCTGGTTTTGAGTCAGCTTAGTTAAGACACCGCCGAAACCTTCTACCATGTCTTTTGCTACTTCTTCGTCTAACTTCTTAGGCAAGATTTTCACGTATACATTTTCAGCTTTCTCAGCTTCAGGTAAGTCCGCAAATTTCTTCTCGAATAAGTACATTTGGGCTAGAACCTGGTTGGCGAACGAGCCATCCATAATACGGCTAGGGTGGCCTGTTGCATTACCAAGGTTTACTAAACGACCTTCAGAAAGCAAGATCAAATGATCATCGCTTGCTTTGTCGCGATAGACTTTATGAACCTGAGGTTTGATCTCATCCCATTCCCAGTTTTCACGCATGAACGCCGTATCAATTTCGTTATCGAAATGACCAATGTTACAAACCACGGCACGATTTTTAAGAGACTGAAGCATGTTTTTATCACATACATTTACGTTACCGGTTGTGGTTACGATCAGGTCTGTGGTGCCAAGAAGTTCTTTGTTGATACCTTCAAGGGTGCCAGTGTTAACACCGTCGATGAATGGGGAAACCACTTCAAAGCCATCCATGCATGCTTGCATGGCGCAAATAGGATCCACTTCTGTGACTTTTACGATCATACCTTCTTGACGTAGAGAAGCCGCAGAACCTTTACCCACATCACCGTAACCAACAACCAAGGCTTTTTTGCCTGAAAGCAGGTGGTCAGTACCACGTTTGATGGCATCGTTTAAAGAATGACGGCAGCCATATTTGTTGTCGTTTTTCGATTTGGTTACGGCATCGTTTACATTGATGGCAGGCACTTTAAGCTCACCTTTTTCCATCATTTCTAATAGACGATGTACACCTGTGGTGGTCTCTTCAGAGATACCATGGATGTCTTTTAGTAGTTGTGGATATTTGTTGTGAACCATTTCAGTTAGATCGCCACCGTCATCAAGAATGATGTTGGCATCCCATACTTGGTCGCTACCGGTTTCAGCAAGAATCGTTTGCTCGATGCACCATAGGAATTCTTCTTCAGTTTCGCCTTTCCAAGCAAATACAGGAATGCCCGCTGCTGCAATGGCCGCCGCTGCATGGTCCTGAGTGGAGAAGATGTTACAAGAAGACCAACGAACGTCAGCACCAAGATCAACCAAGGTTTCAATCAAAACCGCAGTTTGGATGGTCATGTGGATACAACCCATGATTTTAGCATTAGCTAAAGGTTGTGCATCTTTGTATTTACGACGAAGTGCCATCAATGCTGGCATTTCACCTTCGGCGATTTGGATTTCTTTACGGCCGTAAGCGGCGTCTAGAGCAAACTGCTCTGGGGTTTTGGCGGCTACTTTGTAGTCTGTGAAAGACATAATTATTCCTCTTTGAAAAACTGTATGCAGCGGGTAACGCTGCGTCACTTATGTTTGGTTTAATCGGATAAAGAGTTCATCTTCATCCGATAAGCGCACTAAATACCGGCAGCCGCTTTTAACTCGTTAACCTTGTCTGTGCGTTCCCAGGTGAACGCCGTAAAGGTTTTTGTTTTCTCTTCGCCACGATCCAGATACGTGTAAGACGCTTCAAATGGTTCACGTCCAAAGTGGCCGTAAGCCGCTGTGATCTGATACATAGGGTTTAATAACTCTAGCTGGTTTTGAATCGCGTAAGGACGTAAATCAAATACGGTGCGAATCACTTTTGCTAATTCGATGTCGGTTAACTTGCCGGTGCCGAAGGTGTTAACAGAAATTGAGGTCGGTTCAGCCACACCAATGGCATAAGACACTTGGATTTCACAGCGATCAGCAAGACCTGCCGCTACGATGTTTTTCGCAACATAGCGCCCCATGTAGGCCGCAGAGCGGTCAACTTTTGAAGGGTCTTTACCAGAGAAAGCCCCACCGCCGTGACGAGCCATGCCGCCGTAGGTATCAACAATGATTTTACGCCCAGTTAAACCAGCGTCGCCCACAGGGCCGCCAATTACAAAATTACCGGTTGGGTTGATGTGGAATAAAGTATCAGAGGTTAACCAGCCATCAGGGAACACAGGCTTGATAATGTGTTCAAGCACTTCAGCACGTAACTCATCTAATGAAATAGACGGGTCATGTTGGGTGGACAATACAACGGCGTCTACTTTAGGCGAGTCGCCTTCATAGTTAATGGTTACCTGAGATTTAGCATCCGGGCGTAACCAAGAAAGGGTGCCGTTACGACGCAGTTCAGACTGACGTTGAACCAATAAATGCGCATAGTAAACCGGCGCGGGCATTAGGTTAGGGGTTTCGTTGGTGGCATAACCAAACATTAAGCCTTGGTCGCCAGCACCTTGATCTTCAGGCTTGGCGCGGTCAACACCTTGGTTGATATCCACAGACTGTTTACCGATACCGTTTAATACTGCGCAGGTAGCGCCATCAAAACCCACTTCAGAGCTGTTATAACCAATACCCGTGATTACATCACGTACGATGTCTTCAAGATCCACATAGCAAGATGTGGTCACTTCACCCGCCACAACGGCCATACCGGTTTTAACTAATGTCTCAACCGCTACACGAGCGTATGGGTCACGAGCGATGATGGCATCTAAAACCGCATCACTGATTTGGTCGGCCACTTTATCTGGGTGTCCTTCAGATACGGATTCCGATGTGAAAATAGAATATTCGCTCATGGGTGTATTCTCCTTAAGTTATTCTTTTAATGTTCTAGGTTTTTTTAAACAATTGAATCTGAATTTGAAAACCATTACGTAAACCAACAAAAACTTGATGTTGGTGACTTAATCCTGCATCCCGCGCCCACTGCTTAATTTCTTCTGGGTCCAGTCCGAGCCAGATATCACCGCAACTTTCTTTTACCCAGTTTTGATCGTGTGGGCATAAATCGGTAATAAGCAGATAGCCGTTCTTATCTAATAACTTTGCACAGGTGGTTAAAACCTCTGCTGGCGTTGGAATATGATGAAGCACCATATTAAACGCTAATAAATCCACTGTTATAGTACGCGTCACAGCATCAAGTGGTTCCCCTAAAACGAACTCTATGTTGGTTAGAGGGCAGTGTTGTTTCGCCAGCTCCAGCATGGCTGGTGAATTATCTAAGGCATATACCTTGGTGAAACGTTCACTTAGTGGCTTTAAAAACCCACCTTGGCCTGGGCCCACTTCCATGGCTTGAGCCGTGTTGGCCAGCTCTATGGTTTTTAGAATTTCTTCAAGGCTTTCGCCGTAATGTTCGTATCCAGCAATTAAGTCGGTGACCTGGGTAAACTTACCTGCATGCTTTTCAAAAAACAGTTGGCTCTGTTTTGCCCGCTCAGCATATATATTGGCTAAGCCACTTTCTAAATCTGTATGCCAAGCCATTGCATCAATGGCGTTAAAAATACTACCTCGTACAGAATCAAGGGCGGCGCCATTAAGTAGCGTGCGACGATAAAAAATCGAATTGCCTTCTCGGCGTGTGGTCACTAATTGCGCACTGGCTAAAATCTTAAGGTGATGACTCATGCGCGACTGGCTTACATTAAAGATATTGGCCAACTCTAGTACACCGAATGAGTCTTGCTCTAATAATTGCAGAATCTGTAAGCGCAGGCTGTCACCTGTGGCTTTATTCAGCAAGGCAAGGTTATCGATGTTTGTGCTTGGGTCAGTAACAGGCACGCAGCACACCTAATGATTAACAGGTTGGCTAAGGTATCACTCTGGGTTGGATATGCCAATATCTATATTAAAATATTTTGATATAGGTTTTGACGGCTTAATAGCCCTCTGGAATGGCAGTGAGGGAGGGTAGCAGCTGGCTTATGCGTTATGGGTATAACCAAATGTCATTATCTCGAGCCTTAAGTGTGTGATATACATAAAGTTATGCCAGAAAAGGCCGATAATAAAAATAACAAAAGAGGGATCGCCATGAACAAGAAAAACGCATTGAGCATTTTATTTTTCGCCAGCTTTTTAGCCATGGTTTTGGTGGGTATGGTGTATTTACAGCCTGAAAAACCTCAGCCGCAAACCGCAGAATACGACCTACGCGGTTTCCCTGCGTTGCCTAGTGAACGCCAATAATTTTTAAGTCATATTTAAAATAAATAGATGAAAAACGCCTTTAAAGAGGCGTTTTTTATAAGTGATACAAATTAAAACGTTAGAAGCTTTGGTTTGTAAATTTTAAGGTTTGGCATGGTCATACCAGCACTGGCGTTGATATAGGTTGGGTCAGTCACTGTGTAACGACGCCCGTTAAGCTCCCAGCTATCACCTGCGATCTTACCATTTAATGCCACTGCGGCTGCAATGTGGCCAGGGTAATCCAATAAAACGACGTCAAGTTTAAGCAGGCGTTTTGTCAGCCATGCAAACAATGCCGCACGATCTTCACAATCGCTATATGGGTAGTGCAGGGTTTCTACCGGATACAAGTAATTCTCTTCGCGGAACTGTTGCTCGTCGGTTTTGTATTCAAATGCGGTTTGTACAAAGCGCAGTAATAAATTCACCGCGTCTTGTTCGCTCTTGCCTTTTACTAGCGGGGCAAGCTGTGTGAGTAATTCGTCGGTTGTACTTTGTGGCAAACCTTCGTGGGCATATTGGCTAATGGCCAGTTGCGGCGTCGTTTTTGCCAGCTCAATTTGGCCAAGGTCGTAGTGTAATTTGATGTTGTGAGTTTGCCCTTGGTATTGAAAGCTCAAGTCTCTTTGTTTGATTTGGCTTGATGATAATAGTTGCTGGTTGTTGTTGAAATCCAGCGGTGTGTTAGCACCTGAGTGCTTGCCATCATAAGTGAAGGCGCGGCCGGTATTGAGTTTTTTGCCATCTAAGCTTACCGCATAAAAGCGGGTGTTATTAAATGTAAAATAGGTGACGCCAAACAGAGCTTGTTTAGAGGGCATGAGTAGAAATGCATTTTGATTGTAAGCAATGCGTGCATCAAAACCGGCTTTTACGAGCAGGTACCAGGTAGTGAGCTGTTGCGCGTTATGTTCGAGAATATTGAGTGCTTGTATATAGCGATGAAATAACACCGCAGTGCCCCAAGGGTTCAGTTTTAAGCGCTTCGCTGTATCTGTGAGTTGTTTAATGGCTGCATTGTGAGGGGTGCTGGCAAGTGCAGCGTAGAAATCGGCGATGCTATCGCTGCCCATTTTGCCTGTAATACTTTGTTTTAGGGTTTTATCCTTTGGTAGCTGAACCGTATGCCCAAATACGTTCACTACAACCGTGTTGGCACTTGGTTTGGGCTGAGTGGGCTTTACTGGCGCCGGTTTAGGCTCGGGGCTTAGTGTAGGCTCGGCTAGCACAATGGGTTTGATTTTCGGCGTATTATCATTGGAAGGTGTAGTAATAGGTTTTGGCTTAGGCGCCTTAGGTAGTAGCACAGGCTTGGGCTTGGTATCCAATACCTCTGGCTTTTTCACTTCAACCGCTTTCCACTGCTGCTTAAGAAAGCCCAAGAAAGCCTGATCTTCGGCATCCATGTAATTTTGAAATTCTTGCTGGGCTTCTTCCATGTCCATGGAATTTTGTTTGAGCCATTCGTCATATTCGCTATCGGCAAAGGCCGAGGGGGCTAAAAGTACCAAAAGGCCGAGGATCGTAGGGTATTTCATGGTTATTCCCTTATTGTTTTTATTCCTTTCCTAACACTGACCGATTCCGCAATGAAAAGCCAGATATGATCCCATCCTTCATTGATGAATGGTCTATTCTCAGGGATAATACGCCCCCTTAATTATTGTGCCCAGCAGTAAGCCTTCTCTTACTGCCTTTTAAAAGATCAAATAGATCAGGAGTCTCCATGACAGACCGTCGTCAGCTGGCCAACGCGATACGTGCATTGAGTATGGATGCCGTACAGAAAGCAAAATCAGGCCATCCAGGTGCCCCAATGGGCATGGCGGACATTGCTGAGGTTCTATGGAACGACCATATGAACCACAACCCAGCCAACCCTGATTGGTTTGACCGTGACCGTTTTGTCCTGTCCAACGGCCATGGCTCTATGCTGATTTACTCTCTATTGCACCTAACGGGCTACGAGCTTGGCATTGAAGATCTTAAGCAATTCCGTCAAATGCACTCTAAAACCCCAGGTCACCCAGAATACGGTTATGCACCGGGTATCGAAACCACTACTGGCCCGCTCGGTCAAGGCATTGCTAACGGCGTGGGCATGGCGTTAGCGGAGAAAGTATTAGCAGCACAATTTAACAAGCCAGGTCACGACATTGTTGACCACAACACCTATGTGTTCCTAGGTGATGGCTGCATGATGGAAGGTATCTCTCACGAAGCGTGTTCATTAGCCGGCACCTTAGGCCTAGGTAAGCTTATTGCGTTCTACGATGACAACGGTATTTCTATCGATGGTGAAGTGGAAGGTTGGTTTACTGACGATACGGTTAAGCGTTTTGAATCTTACGGCTGGCAGGTTATCCCAGCGGTTGATGGTCATGACAGTGCAGCACTAGAAGCCGCTATTCAAGCGGGTAAAGCGGAAGCCAACAAGCCAACCCTTATTTGCTGTAAAACCATCATCGGTTTTGGCTCACCAAACAAAGAAGGCAAAGAAGATTGCCACGGCGCGCCACTAGGTGACGACGAAATCAAACTAACTAAAGAGCGTTTAGGTTGGCATCACGGTGCATTTGAAGTGCCTGAAGACGTTTACGCTGGCTGGAGCGCAAAAGATAAAGGCGCTGCAAAAGAAGCCGCTTGGAACGAAAAGTTCGCGGCTTACGCCAAAGCTTTCCCAACAGAAGCCGCTGAATTTACTCGTCGTATGAAGGGTGAGCTACCAGCTGACTTCTCTGCAAAAGCCGATGCCTTCATTCAAGAATGCCAAGAAAAAGGCGAAAGCATTGCATCACGTAAGGCTTCACAAAATGCCATTAAAACCCTAGCGCCCGAGTTGCCTGAGATCCTAGGTGGTTCGGCTGACCTTGCAGGTTCTAACTTAACACTTTGGCCGCAAGCGAAAGGCGTTGAAGCAAAAGACGCATCCGGTAATTACGTATTTTACGGCGTACGTGAATTTGGTATGAGCGCCATCATGAACGGTGTTGCCTTACACAAAGGTTTTGTAGCGTACGGTGCAACCTTCTTAATGTTCATGGAATACGCCCGTAACGCTATTCGCATGGCAGCATTGATGCAGCAACGTGCCATTCATGTTTATACCCACGACTCTATTGGTCTGGGTGAAGATGGCCCAACTCACCAGCCGGTTGAGCAGTTAACTAACTTGCGTACTACGCCAAACCTAAACACATGGCGCCCATGTGATGCGGTTGAAACGGCAGTGGCTTGGAAAAACGCCGTTGAGCGTGCAGATGGCCCAACAGCCATGATTTATTCTCGCCAAGGTTTGCCTCACCAAGATCGTACTGCGACGCAAGTGGCTGACATCAACAAAGGTGGTTACATCCTTAAAGATGCGGCTGATGCAAAAGCCATCATCATTGCTACCGGTTCTGAGATTGGTTTAGCCATGGATGCAGCCGCAGCCCTTGAAGCCAAAGGCACGCCAGTACGTGTAGTTTCAATGCCGTGTGCTGAAATCTTCTGTAAACAAGATGCAGCGTACATTGAATCTGTATTGCCAGCGGCCATTACTGCCCGCGTTGCAGTAGAAGCGGCGCATAAAGATTACTGGTACAAGTTTGTTGGCCTAAATGGCGCGGTTGTGGGCATGGAAACCTTCGGTGAATCTGCGCCGATCGCGGATTTGATGAAGCACTTTGGTTTTACAACTGAAGCAGTAGTCGCCGCAGTAGAAGGCGTACTGTAAGGAAGCTACTGCGCTTGCTTATGCGGCGTTGAAAATAATTTTTAGATCGTTACACAGGCGTCCCGAAAGTGTGAAATGTTAAAAGGGCGCCTCACTAATAATTATTTTTTGCCTTGTCTAAGCTTCGCTCATGGCGCTTCCGGAAACTCTCTTGTGATAATTCACTTGAGAGTTTTTGTTTGTTTAGATTGATTAAAATGAATGCCTTTTCCGCCCATGCGCGGGATGACGGTTTACATTGTTTTGTTTGTTTTAGGTAGTCACTTACTCTTATGTCACAAAAAATTGCAATCAACGGTTTTGGTCGTATCGGGCGCTGTGTCCTGCGGGCCATCTATGAGCGCAATTTACAAAGTGAATTTGAAATTGTGGCCATCAACGAGCTGGCGGATTGTGAAACCATTAGCTACATGTTGCGTTATGACAGTACCCATGGTCGTTTTCCGTTTGATGTATCGGTGCAAAACGATGTATTGACCATTACCGATGGTGAAGGCATTGCACGCCATATTCAAATTTTGCATGAAGCCGAGATTGAAAATCTGCCTTGGAAAAATTTAAACGCAGACGTGGTTTTAGAATGTACTGGTCAGTTTAAAAACCAAGAACAATTACAGCCTCACTTAGTTCAAGGCGCAAAAAAAATATTGTTAAGTCAGCCTGGTGAAAGTGATGTGGATTTCACCTTGATTGCTGGCGTGAATCAAAATGAATTATTAGCGGAACACAAAATTGTTTCTGTGGGTTCGTGTTCTACTAATTGTGTATTGCCTGTTATGTCTATATTAGATGAACAGTTTGGTATCGAAAGTGGGGTAAGCACTACTATCCATTCTGCCATGAATGATCAGCCGGTAATCGATGCGTACTCCAGTGACTTACGCCGTACACGCGCAGCCGTTGCCAGTATTATTCCCGTTGATACAGCGTTACCAAAAGGCATTGCTCGTATTATGCCTCACTTAGATGGTTGTATTGAAAGTCTGCATTTACGTGTTCCCACATTAAATGTGTCGGCCATGGATTTAACGTTACAGTTAAAAAATGAAGTAACGGTTGAGCAAATTAATACGTTATTAAAACAACACAGCTTGGCAGATTTAAATGGCTTAATTGGTTTTACAAATGAGCCCCACGCATCTGTGGATTTTAATCATGATGCACGCAGCGGTGTGATTGATGGTACGCAAACCCGAGTCAGCGGTGAATGCTTATTAAAAATATTAATCTGGTTTGATAATGAATGGGGCTTTGCAAATCGTATGGTAGATGCGTTGCAGCAAGGTGTCTTTAAAAAAGATTTATAAGTAATTGCCGGGAGGTCTTTGCGCGATGAATGCAAAGAAGCGTCGCGCTTAAAGTCCCTCCCACAAAGAATAGAAAGTTAAGAAATTAAAACATAGGAAGAAGACATGACTGTTTTAAGAATGGCCGACCAAGACCTTAAAGGAAAAAAGGTTTTAATTCGTGAAGATCTAAACGTACCGGTTAAAGATGGCAAGGTCACATCCGATGCGCGTATTCGTGCATCACTACCGACCATTAAACTAGCCCTTCAAGCCGGCGCTAAAGTGATTGTTATGTCTCACCTTGGTCGCCCTACTGAAGGCGAGTTTGAAGAAAAATTCTCCATGCAGCCAGTTGCGAACTATTTAAGCGATGCGTTGGGTAAAGAAGTGCCTGTTGTTAAAGATTTTGCTAGCGGTGTAGATGTTGCCGATGGCGAATTAGTTTTGTTAGAAAACGTGCGCTTTAACAAAGGCGAGAAAAAAGACGAAGACGATCTAGCCAAAGCTTACGCAGCCCTTTGTGATGTGTTTGTAATGGATGCATTTGGTACCGCACACCGTGCACAAGCATCCACTCACGGTGTCGCCAAGTTTGCACCGATCGCATGCGCAGGTCCGTTACTTGCAGCTGAATTGGATGCACTAGGTAAAGCGTTAGATAAACCAGAGCGTCCGTTAGTGGCCATTGTTGGTGGCTCAAAAGTGTCTACTAAGCTTGAAGTTTTAGAAAGCCTATCTGATATTTGTGATCAAATCATTGTGGGTGGTGGCATCGCCAATACCTTCTTAGCCGCCGCTGGCAAACCAGTGGGTAAGTCTTTGTATGAAGAAGACCTCGTGCCACAAGCCAAAGCGTTAATGGAAAAAGTATCCATTCCTGTACCCACTGATGTGGTGTGTGCGAAAAAATTTGCGGAAGACGCAGAAGCGACTTTGAAGTCAGCAGACGATGTAACCGAAGACGATATGATTTTTGACATTGGCCCTGATTCTGCAAAAGCACTAGCGGCACAATTAAAAGAAGCGAAAACCATTATCTGGAATGGCCCTGTTGGCGTATTCGAATTTGATCAATTTGGCGAAGGCACTAAGGCCCTTGCTTTGGCCATTGCTGAAAGTGCTGGTTTCTCTATCGCTGGTGGCGGTGATACCTTGGCCGCTGTGGATAAGTATGATATCGCAGATAAAGTCTCTTATATTTCAACCGGTGGTGGTGCCTTCCTTGAGTTTGTTGAAGGCAAAGTATTACCAGCCGTTGCGATTTTAGAAACACGCGCTGCAGAATAAAGGCTATTGCGCTTTAATTATGGTGTTAAAAGTCCTGGGCCTATTGTGGACTAGATAATTTGAAGCGCTAATTGCTCGATTTAAAAGACGCTAACTAGCGTCTAGCGGGGATTTCGTTACAATACCTGCAATAAATATAAATGAGAGTCAGGTGCATTTAGCACTGGAAACCTGGCCTCAAATTCAGAATTTAATTAGAGGATACAAACATGGCACTTATTTCCCTACGCCAAATGTTGGATCACGCGGCTGAATATAGTTACGGCGTTCCTGCTTTTAACGTAAACAACCTAGAGCAAATGCGTGCCATCATGATGGCGGCGGATCAAACGGATTCTCCTGTTATCGTGCAAGCCTCTGCTGGTGCGCGTAAATACGCAGGTGCGCCTTTCTTGCGTCACCTTATTTTAGCGGCCATTGAAGAATTTCCACATATCCCTGTTTGTATGCACCAAGACCATGGCGCGTCGCCGACAGTTTGTCAGCGTTCTATCCAGCTAGGTTTCTCATCAGTGATGATGGACGGCTCCCTGGGTGAAGACGGCAAGACCCCAATGTCTTATGAGTACAACGTAGATGTGACTCGTCGCACCGTTGAAATGGCTCATGGTTGTGGTGTATCGGTTGAGGGCGAGCTAGGTGTGTTGGGTTCCCTTGAGACTGGTCAAGCGGGTGAAGAAGACGGTGTTGGCGCTGAAGGTACTTTGACTCATGATCAAATGCTGACAGACCCTGAAGAAGCGGCTGACTTTGTTAAGCAAACTCAAGTGGATGCACTTGCTATTGCATGTGGTACCTCTCACGGTGCGTACAAATTTACCCGTCCACCAACGGATGACATTCTCGCGGTTGATCGTATTAAAGAAATCCACAAGCGCATTCCTAATACGCACCTTGTTATGCACGGTTCATCTTCTGTGCCGCAAGAGTGGTTAGCCATCATCAATGAATTTGGTGGTGAGATTCCTGAAACTTACGGTGTGACAGTTGAGCAAATCGTTGAAGGCATCAAACACGGCGTGCGTAAAGTGAACATCGATACCGATTTACGTCTGGCGTCTACTGGTGCGATTCGTAAGTTCTTGGCTGAAAACCCAAGTGAATTTGACCCACGTAAATATTTCTCTGCGTCAGTTAAGGCTATGCAAGAAATCTGTGTGGCGCGTTACGAAGCATTTGGCACAGCGGGTAATGCATCTAAGATTAAAGCATTGTCATTAGATGCTATGTTTGATCGTTATCAGTCTGGTGAGCTTAACCCACAAGTTAAGTAATTCACGCTTTCGTGATCGAATAACAAAAACGCCTGCAATAGCAGGCGTTTTTGTTTATGGTACTTAAAAAATATAAGAGTCATATTATGGCCGAAGAAATTAAGTGGGATTTAGCTAATCCGTTTTTAATGGACATTACCGTTAAAGCAGACGAAACGGATCGCCTCGGGCATACCAATAATCAGGTTTATTTAAAATGGCTTGAACAGATTAGCTGGCAGCATATTGAGTCCTTAGGCATGGACTGGCCCATGCATGAACGTCTATCTCGGGCTATGGCCATTACACGTACAGAGATTGATTATCTTGCTGCTTCTTATAAAGGTGATGAACTCAAACTAGCCACCTGGATTGATAAAAGTGATCTGCGCTTAACATCCTCACGCCGTTTTCAACTGGTACGCTTAAGCGATAATAAAACCATTATAAAAGCCCAATCTTTTTATGCTTGCATTGATTTAAAATCGGGGCGACCAGCCCGAATGCCAAAAGAGTTTGCCGATGTGCATGCAAATGCCATATCAGCTCATGGTCTTAAGCAATAATGTTCATTAAGTTGCAAGAATACTCGGCTAAACTTAATTTAGTGTTATCAAGGATTTGCGAGTACGTACATGAATCAAACAGGTGTTGAAATGAAATGGACCCCAGAGCAAGTACAAGGGCAGATACCGCCCTTAAGTATGGCCCTATTGGGTAAAGATATGCCTGAGCTGATTAATATCTATAACCAATACTATGGCCTGGATTTAGAATCAAAATTCATTGGCTTACAACACGTTGTTGGCACGTTTGACGCTGCGGAATTTACAATTTGTGGGCATTTATTTGCATTGCCTGAGGCCAAAGGCACGGTTTTGCTGGTACATGGTTATTACGATCATGTGGGGATTTATAATCATATTATTGAGCACTGTTTATCCCAAGGTTTTAATGTCTTTACCTATGATTTGCCTGGCCATGGTTTAAGTAGCGGCGAGCGGGCGGCCATTGACTCATTTCGCCAATACGACCATGTATTTTGTGCGGCGCTCGAATGGGCGCAAAAAGAACTAGCATCGCCTTTAGTGGTTATTGGTCAGAGTACCGGTGGGGCGGTGATTATTAATTATCTTTTGAGCCGAGGCATCGACAAAACCAATACACCGTTTGCCAATATATTCTTAATGGCGCCATTAGTACGCCCTGTTGACTGGAAAGTGTCTAAGTTGTTTTATTATTTGGCGCGACCATTTTTGAAACAACTAAAGCGTGAGTTTACACAAAACTCTGACAATTTAGATTTCCTATCTTTTATAAGTACATCGGACCCACTGCAGCCCTTATTTTTAAAAACCAACTGGGTTGGCGCGCTTAAAAAGTGGATCAAATTTATAGAGGCCAGCCAGCCGGTGGATTTAGATATCCATGTGATTCAAGGTACCCAAGACGGCACGGTAGATTATCGTCATAATATGTTGGTTCTAGAAGACAAATTTAAAGGCTTTGACGTCACCTTTGTAGAACAAGGCCGCCACCATTTAGCCAACGAAGAAATGGCCAAACTAAAGCAAGTATTATCCGCTATGACCCCCTTGGTTTAAGCTGAAAGGCGAAGCCTAGTACTTATAATCAATTGTCGTTAAACTGCGTGGCAAATAATAATTTTAATAAAAAATTCATGGAGCGAAGTCGTCATGCTTAGGCCGTTAAAACTCACGTTATTGCTGATGATCAGCGTGTGGCTAGTAGGTTGTGCAACCTATGGTCAAGATGTACGAAAAGGGTTGGAGCTTACCCAGCAAGGTCAATACAATGAAGCGGCCGGGGCCTTTGAGAAAGCCCTAGACCCCAAAGGGGATGACCGACTGTTGTATTACACCGAGTTAGGCATGGTGTATCACCTAGCTGGGGATTACGAAAAATCCAATCGTTTGCTTGAATCCGCCGAGCGCATTTCAGAAGATTTATATACTAAACGCATCAGCGATATGCTGACGACGGCGATGAGTAACCCGCGTCAGGGCCCGTACCGTGCATCTAACTTCGAACGTGTTTTCATTAATTATTATAAAGCCTTGAACTACTTAATGCTGGCGGTTCAGAGTACCGATAATAAAATGCGTGAGCGTGCCTTAGAAGGGGCCCGCATTGAAAGCCGCCGTATTGATATGGTGCTAAGTGATATTGAAGCGCAAAAAGGCAATTACCAAGAGCAGGCGGATCGTGAAAAATCCATGTTTTCAAAGTTAATGCGGATTTTTAATAAGCTGACCGGTGAAATTATTGATCGTGACAAAATTGTCTATCGCAACGATGCATTTGGCCATTATTTAGCCGCGGTGATTTATGAGCAATACAATGAATATGACTCGGCCCGTGTAGCCTATCAAAAATCAGCATCCTTATATGAAAATGGTTACCAAGCACAATACGGCTTGAAAAAAGACATGACTGAACAAGCTTGGTTCGACACCATTCGTATGATGCAAAAAGCGGGTGGCTGGCGTAACGAGTGGCCACAATTGAGCCAAACTAAATTAAGTAAAGATAAGCGCCAGTTATTAAAAGATTTCAATGATATGGGTCATCTCATTGTTTTAGAGCATACCGGTATGGTACCTGAGCGTGACGAAATGAATATGCTGCTTACGGCCGACCCAAATACTCGCCAAGTGGTGATTAACCCTATTTTAACCGGTGATCCTAGCCGTCAACTTGATCAGCGATTTTGGTTTTATGCTTTGTACGCAGATAAGGGCATCACAGACTTAGTGAGTGCGGTTTATGAAGAGCGAGTGATTCCAGCTTTATTGCAGTATTCCATGGTTAAACGTGAGTACTTAGGGCCGCTTTGGGATGTGGCTGATGGTTTAGGTTTAGTGCAAGTTTTACAGCAAGGTATGCGCATTACGGTGCCTTATTACCGTGTGACCTCTTATAAAGGATCAGGGCCTTCTACTCTAAGTGTAGCCGGAACCGAGCAGCCTATGTTAACCGGTCAGTCTGTTGCTCACCTTGCTGTGCAGCAGCAGCTTTTGGACGCCAGTGTGGATATACAAGAAGCCATGGCCCGTGAGGCCTTTAAAAACTTAACCGCCGCTCAAGCCGCGTCTGTGGGTGGGGATGCGGGGGCCGTTTTAGGTTTCTTAGGTAAAATTGCTGCCAATGCGTCGTCTTCAGCTGAAACCCGTAATTGGTTGTTATTGCCTGACCAAATTAAAGTTACCCGCATTGCTTTGACACCGGGCACGCATACCGTGACCTTGAATAGCGAACCGGTAAAAGGGCATAAGCAAACGATCACCAAACAAGTGGATATTAAGCCGGGTGAGATGGCGGTATGGAAAGTGAGAACTTTCCCAACCAAAGCGAATCAGACCTCTCAACAAGTGGGCTTATAGTGCATCGTGCACTAAACTAATTAACCGATTGAAGTGAACATCTCTAAGGAAGCAATGATGAAAAAAATAGTGACTTACGCCCTGATGGCAGGCCTGTGTGCCACCTTATTGAGTGGTTGTGGTAGCACGCGTGTGAATCGTGTGGATACCAATCAAGAAATTGCCCTAACCGATAAATGGAACGACAAGGACTCCTCACTCGTCAGCGAAGAAATGATTGGCGACATGTTGTCCTTTCCTTGGATTCGTGACTTTAAGCGTGATAACGGTGGTGATAAACCAACCGTGATCATTCAACGTGTGCGCAATAAGAGTCATGAGCACATTGCCGCCGACACCTTCTTGAATGACCTTAAACGCGCCATTATCCGCAGTGGTGATGCCCGCTTTGTAGCCAGTTCTGATGAGCGTGCCGATGTACGTGAAGAGCGTGCTGACCAAGAATTAAATGCTAAAAAAGCAAAAGCCATGGGTAATGAAACCGCTGCGGACTTTGCTCTGTCGGGAAGCATTAACTCTTTTGTTGATCAGCTCGATGGTGACCGTGTGACGACTTATCAGGTGGACTTAAAATTGATCAACATGGAAACCAATGAAGAAGTATGGAACGGCCAGAAAAAACTTAAAAAGCTTCAAGAGAAGTCTAGCTTCGGCTGGTAAGTTCGTTTTACCGTATTAATTCAGACAACCTTCAAGGTAGAAGTCTATGCGTTTAATGGTGGCCGCGTTAACGGCAAGCTTATTAGTGACGGGCTGTGTCAGTAGCCCAACCAAAAAGCCAAGCTCGGCGGCTATGCCTGACTGGGTGGTCAATGAGCCTATTCAAGGGGGGCATGTATACGGTGTAGGCAGCGCCCCTGTTTATGGGGATGCGGCTCGTGCATTGCAGCAAGCGCAGGATGCGGCTCGTGTCACTATGGTGCAAAAGCTGAAGGTCACCATCTCCGGTTCCTTTTCTCAAGAAACAGAGGAAGTTCGCCAAACAGGGCAACAAACTCAGTTGATGAAAACGGTGCGTAATACAATTCGCAGCACGATCCCTGATGCTGAGCTGGATAACGTTGTGGTTGAAGAGAACTTTGTGGATAAGTCTAGCAAAGTGGCTTACAGCCTGGTTCATCTTGATCGCATAAAAGCAGCCAGCAAGTTACGCCAGCGTATCAATGATCTTGATATGCAAGTAACAGCCTTGGATGACAAGGTCTCCGCTAATCAGGATACCCTCAAACAACTCCAAGGTTTAATGCCAGCTTTACAATGGTTAGAGCAGCGCGAGCGTCTGAGCGAGCAACTTCAACTAGTGGATGTAAACAACCGCAGAGCCGCTAAAGATGAGATGTTGATGGCTGTGGAAGAGCGGATGAAGGGGTTATTTGATGCCTTAGTGGTTAACCTGATTCCTAGCAACGCGGACGGCCGTAAAATGCGTGATGGTTTACTCTCTTCGTTAACGGACTTGGGGTTGCGCATCAGTGGCGAGTCTCCCCATTTAACTTTCCGTTATGCCGCGAATTTACGTCCCATTGAGAAAAATGGCCGTTTTATTGTGTTTGCCTCTGGCAAAGTTAGCATCGAAGATGCGAATGGTCGCACCTTGAGTAGCTTTACCCGCGAAGCAAAAGGCGTCAGTGCCGCTTCCGGTGAGCAGGCTCAATTTAAGGCGGTACAAGGCCTTGCTGAAGTGCTAGGCGAGGAGCTGGCGAGCAGTTTTGTTTCTAAAATTGATTAGTGAGTGACAAGGTAAATGCCATACTGATAAGACCCGCTACCGGCGGGTTTTTTTATGTTTTTGATTAGGCGTCATCGGGAAATTGCAGACGTATTTTTTGGAATTCCGGCATGAGGTCTAATGCCAGCGGGATTAAGTTAGGGTCAAATTGTTTGCCACTGGCCTGTTCTAGAAAATCCACCACTTCATGATAGGTATAGGCAGGCCGATAGGCCTTGTGACAACCCAGTGCATCGATCACATCAACTATACTCACAATACGGGCGGTTAAATCAATGGCCTCACCTTTAAGTTGTTTTGGGTGGCCTGAGCCATCCCAGTGCTCGTGGTGCTGAGCCGCAATGCGACTGGCCATTTTCAGTACGGGTCGTTCTGACTTGCTTAATACATTGGCGCCAATTTCTGTATGTTGAGCCATGATGGCTTTGTCAGACTCACTGTAAAATGTTTGCTTGGTAAGAATATGATCGGGAATGCCGATTGTCCCAATGTCATGCAGCGGTGCCGCCAGTTTTATGCGTTCACATGTATTCTCGTTCAAGCCTGCTGCACGGGCTAAAAAGTACGCCATCTTACTGACCCTGCGCNCGTGATTACTCTCATCGGGTAAGCGNCGCTCAATGGTTTCACTTANCACNTAGACTAATTCTTGGCGGCTTTGACGAATGGCTTCTTTTTGATGCAGATTGTTATGGGTAATGGCNACGCACTTGGTGTAAATATCTAATAAGTGGCAACCAATTTTGTTTAATCGGGCATTGGGGCGTACATACAGTAAGTTCTCTCCCGCGGCTTTGATATTGTAATAGCCTATGTACACCTCTTGATTATGGATACTACTGTGCTCTGATTTTGCTTGTTCAAAGTAATCGGTGATTTCCGATGGCAATACAGAATCGTTAGAATCTTGCAGGTATTGGCGTATTTTGCCGGTGGCAGCAAGAATGGAATAGCGGTGGTTTAAGGTTTTAGCCGCCACCGCGTCAACCGGTGTATGGGTACAAACGGCTTCTGCTTCTAGGTTTAGTAAGGTGCCGATCTCTTCTAATACGGCGCTTGCAAAGACGGGTAGTTGCTGAGTGTCGACTATTTTGGATGTGGCATCAATTAGGTTGTAAAGCCCTTGGCGATTAGCGGCAATCGTTCGGATATCACGATAACTTCGCAATGCGCTGTACAGAAGCGTGCGCAGCTTAGTTGATGTCAGCTCTGTTTTATTTTTGTAATCGTTAATATCGTAACGCTGGATAACGGTTTCTTCTGGTGCCTGACCAGGTTGTCCGGTACGAAGCACTAGACGAATATCCTTGTCTTTGAGTTCTTCGCGAATGTATCGAACAAGTAGCAGCCCAGCATCATCGGTTTCCATGACCACATCGACCAATGCCAGTGCAAAGGGTGGCTGCTCCTCTAGAATGCGTTTTGCCTCAGCCATTGAGTAAGCATGCACGATATCCACATTAGTTTGATCAAACTGGCAGCCTGCTAGCACCAGTGAGGTGACCTTATGCACTTGCTCTTCGTCATCTACGATTAGGATGCGCCAGTTTGAACGCATAGGTAATACAGACTCGCTGCTCTCTTGCGGCGCGTCATCGTCCCCAAATAGTAGATCCGAATCTGTCATGCTGACTCCTTGTTTACTCTTAGTTTAGACATATCTTTCGAGTCTGCTGCTACTCTGTAATAGGAAAATGCATTTTTTTTACTTGGGAGTCTAAACTTGAGTCATCCCTATCATTATAAGAGGGCCTAAATGAGGCAATGGTATGCCCGGCTTGGCTTTGGCGGCAAAATACAACTGATCATCAACCTAGTGAGCATCAGTGTGCTTACATTGGCGATTGCCGTGATTGGTGTTGGCTTTTATGGCGAGTTTAAACGTAGCCTTGAGCATAGGGTTCTTCAAAAAACCAATCTGCTGGCTGATGCGGCGGCGGTAGGTGTGGTATTTGATCAGCCTGAGTCCGTTAATATGCTGCTAAGCTCTTTAACCGTGGATGAGGGCGTGAGGTCGGCTATTGTGTATAAAAAGTATGGGCCAGCGGATTATCGATACTTCTCCCACTACAAGAAAGATACCTCAATCAGCATGGATTTCAGCTACAGCGGGGGGGCCGTTCAGCAGTGGTCTAATGGTGAATTCATTTTACGCTTACCCATCTTGGTTGATAGCGAAGAGGTCGGCCGGCTGTATTTGACGGAGGATGACAACTACCTATCAAACTTTGGTTTTAACGTTTTAAAGTACATGGTGCCGGTTTTATTGATCAGTTTGCTCCTTGTCTGGTTACTATCACGTCGTCTTCAATCCAAGTTGGCAGCGCCTTTGGGAGAGCTTACCAAGGCAGTCCATGAAGTGGCGTACACTCAGGATTACGAGAAACAAGTCACCATCGATAGTGATGATGAATTTGGCGAACTGGGTGCGGCATTTAATTTTATGCTATCTAAGTTGTCTGAGCATGAAGCGTTTCGGATAGAGAAAGAAACGGAGATCGTTCAGCTTAATGCCGACCTCGAAAATAAGGTGTATGAACGAACACGGGAATTAGAAACCAGTCTAGAAAGTCTTCAGCTGACTCAGCAACAGCTGGTTGAACAGGAAAAGATGGCGTCTTTAGGGGAGCTGGTGGCAGGTGTTGCTCATGAAATTAATACACCCATTGGTGTAGGTATCACAGCGGTCAGCCATTTGGTTGAAAGCATTGTGCGCATTAATAAATCATTTAACGGCGGTACTTTAACGAAAAAACAATTTTCAGAGATGCTGGATGCTATTTTAGAAAGCGCATCCATTGTTGAAAGTAATTTAGCCAGAGCCGCAGATCTGGTGAAAGCATTTAAATCTGTGGCGGTGGATCAATCCAGTGCTGAACCCAGACTGTTTTCCCTTAAATCCTATGTACAGGATGTGCTGACTTCCCTTAGGCCAAAACTGAAACGAACACATCATGAAATTAAGATGGATATTCCTGATGATTTAAACCTGTATTGCGACCCCGGTGTGATTTCACAAATTATGACTAACTTGATCATGAATTCCCTCCATCATGCATTTCAAACCGATGAGGTCGGCATTATCAGTATTCGTGCACAGATCGTGGAAGAGTCATTAAGTCTTACTTACGAAGATAATGGTCAAGGCATTGAACAAGAGATTTTAAAGCGCTTATTTGACCCATTTGTGACCACTAAGCGCGGACAAGGAGGCAGTGGTTTGGGCACTCATATTATTTACAACTTGGTGACCCAAGCCTTAGGCGGTCGCATACACTGCATCAGTGAGCCTCATCAGGGAACGCGATTTGAAATTACGCTTCCTTTAGAAAATATTACACCTAGCCAAAATTACCTACCCTAATTTGGGACGCAAGCTTCCATTAGGCACTGCCATTGTTCATTGCTGATCGGCATGACGGATAAACGATTTCCTTTTTGTATTAACTTTAAATCGAGCAGGCGTTCATCGTTGAGGGCCAACGCTTTGATGTTGGCCAACTTCAATACATGTTTAAAAGTTGTCTTGTATTGCATATCAATGGCTAGCCAGCGGTTTTTCTGTAATGACTGCTCATCAAAATATGGGCTGCTTTTATCAACGGCTAATGGGTCAGGGTAGGCGTGGCTTGCAATGCTCATGACCCCAGCTATACCGATAGTTTTACAGCTGGAGTGGTAAAAAAAAGCCAAGTCCCCAGGTTGCATTTGCTCAATAAAATTTCGAGCTTGATAATTTCGAACGCCATCCCATCGTTCCGTCTTTTTTAGTCTTAGATCCTGAATAGAAAATTCATCGGGCTCACTTTTTAATAGCCAATAGGACATTTCGCACCTTTACAAATAGGGGGCTTTCGATACATATTTCACGTTCTGCGTTACATTAATTACAACTGTGCACGATAATTGCCTAATACATAACAGGCGAGCACTCAAAGCTGTGACACTAGTCACGGTGCTTAATGTTTAAACAGCCTAAAGTAATAACAACAAAAACATTTACGGATATCTTTTAGGGCAACTTAGATTTTACAGGATGTAGAGTAACTGCCGGAGCTGAATAATAATGAAATCTCAACGTCCTGACCTAATGGTCATTATCAGTGTTGTGTTTGTACTTGGTGCCGTTGCTACTAGCTTAACGGCCAACAGCGATGATCAAAACATTCGACCACAAGTTTCACAGCATATGATTCGTTAATAATGTTTACTTAACGGGTCACGCTTTAACGTTGTACACTGCCAAATCGGTGATGATGCCATCTAGAGGCACATCCCAAGATTCTACGGGTAGCTGTTCCACTTTTTGAAATTCATGAGCCAAGCCAATGAGCTTGGGTTTACTCATTGGATTTTGTTTCAAGAATTCGAAGGTGCGATCATAGAATCCCCCGCCCATACCTAAACGCCCTCCGTGCTTATCAAAGGCAACCAGTGGCATAAACACAATATCCAGCTGTTTGGCCGGCGTCAGCCGATTGCGCTTAGGGTCAGGCTCTATAATGCCAAATTTATTCTTAATTTGAGGTCCATCATCAGGGGCAAAGCAAAGGTGGCCGTTTTTACTTGGATTAAGACTGGGTAATAAAATGGATTTACCACGGTATCGCGCTTTTTCCATCAGCACGATTGGGTCCATCTCACCATCATTGGCAAGATACAGTGCGATATTTTGAGCCCGTTGAAACCAGGATTGAGACAAGATGAGTTTGCTGAGGCTTCGAGCCGCCTGCAATTGCTGCTGCGGGCTCAAGAGGTTGCGCTGTTGGCGCATGTACTGACGAATACTGGAACGATCCGATAGGTCGTATTCGGTTGTCAAAATAGGGCTCTCCACTGTGCCGCTGTCAGAGAAAGGCCTTGAACCGAGAGGTCCAAGGTGGCGGTTCCAGAATTGATTCGGGCTTTCCGCTCAAGGCGGACATGCACGCCCTCAATGCTTAGGAACCTCCAAAATAATATTTAAGGCTCGAGGACTTCAAAGACTGGCAAACACCCCAGAGAGCAATGAAATTATAACGCAGTTTCAACGCTTTTGCCGCATATTCTCAGGAATTAAAGTGCACTAATTCCCTTGCATTTTGCTGTTTTTTGAGATGCTAATCGCCTAGATCCATCTGCTGGTCTTGTGCCAATGCGCCCTCAAGTTTGTTATTTATCTGCTTGATTTGGCTTTGGGTTGTTTCGCTGCCGCATGTGGCATTAAGTAAATCATAGGCGAGATTTAAGGCCGCCATGATAGCGACTTTTTCAGAGCCGTAGAGTTTGCCCTGGCTTTTTATTTCACGCATGCGAACGTCTAAGAGCTGCGCTGCGCGCTCTAAGTCTTGGCGATTTTCAGCCGGGCAAGCTATTAGGTATTCCTTGCCAAGTAGCTCAACGCTGACGGTTGAATCGGGTTTAGTCATGGGGTTCGTGCTCCAATAGCTTTAAGCGGGAAAGCATTTCGGCAATTTTATTGCGCGCCAGTTCATTTTGTTGCAGCAAACGCTGGCGCTCATGTTGCCAAGATTCCGTCTCAGCTTTGAGCTTACGATTTTCTTCTTTCGTGCGCTGATAGGCGGTAATCAGCTCATCGAGTTTTTTGTTAATGTCTTTAAGACTTGGGGAATCCATTGTGTACCCTATTTGGCAGATGGGCTAAATATAATCTTGTGGCCTTGGTGGGTCAATTACAGCCGTGATAGGATTGCGTATTTTAGCAAGAGCCTGCCCATGTCCAGTCCCGATAATCGCCCCGCTAAGCTGTCTCGCTTCGACCTTTACAGTAACATAGCCCTTAGCCAAGGGGCCTTGGCGTCACCGGCCGCCATGCAGGGTTGGCTAATTGGCTACTTATCCACAGGTGCGCGTCTGACAAAAGAGCAATGGTTGGCCGAAAGTGCTGAATATCTTGCATTACCGGACGCTTGGAACGATAAAAGTAAATTGCCGATTCTTGGATTCTACCAAGATGAGTTAAAACAGATCCAAGGGCAAGATCTCGACTACACGTTATTAATGCCAAGTGACGATGAAGACTTTGATGTACGTATGCAAGCTTTCTCTGAATGGGCCAAAGGATTCCTTGATGGTTTTGGCGCTTCGGGCCGTATTGCAGAAGCGGACATCACCGAAGACGTCATGGAAATTCTCAAGCATTATGATGCGTTCAGTTATGGCATTGAAGCAGACGATATTGATGAAGACAGTGAGCGTTTATTTACAGAGCTGGTTGAACACGCACGAGTAACGGCGTTGTTTATGTTTTATCATTTTAATCAGGCTCAACAAGAACCCAAACTGCATTAACAGCAAAAGGTGGTTACGATGAATTTTATCCAGCATCGCGAGGCGTTATTTAGCAAGATGACGGAAAACAGCTTGGCTGTGATTCCATCTGCCGATATTCACCTGCGTAATCGAGATGCGGATTTTCCGTTTCGTCAAAGCAGTGATTTCTTTTATTTAACCGGCTTCACAGAAGACAGCGCCTGCTTGGTATTACAAAAAAAAGCCGGAGCTTGTCAGAGCGTTTTATTTTGCCAAGCCAAGGTAAAAGAAATGGAGATATGGACAGGCTATCGCTTAGGTCCAGACGCTGCAGTGGATCAATTAGGCTTAACAGACGCATTCAATATTGATGAGCTAGCGGTGAAACTGCCAACCTTGATGGCGGATTGTGATCAAGTTTATGCCGCTTGGGGAGCTGATAAGGCTTGGGATGCTCGATTAATTGAGAGCATTGAAAAAGTAAAGCTCAAAGCCCGTACCGGTGTGCAAGCACCCACGGCCATGCAAGCCATTGAGCCCTTGTTACATGAATTACGTTTAATTAAAGACGATGCTGAAATTGATATCATGGCGAAGGCCGCTGACATCAGCGCCCATGCTCATATGGCTGCCATGAAGCAGGTCAAGCCAGGTATGTTTGAATACCAGTTAGAGGGCACAATTCGACACTACTGTGCGGACCAAGGCTCACGCTTTGATGCCTACACCAGTATTGTTGGTAGCGGCGAAAACGCCTGCATTTTGCATTACACCCACAACGACCAAGAAATTAAAGAGGGTGATTTAATCCTGATTGATGCGGGCTGTGAGGTGAACCATTACGCCAGCGATATTACTCGTACATTTCCAGCCAACGGGCGTTTTAGCACTGAACAAAAAGCGCTTTACGAATTGGTGTTACAGGCGCAGTTTGCCGCCATTGAAGCCGTTAAGCCGGGCAATGATTTTAATCAGCCGCACGAAGTAGTCCTGCAAATACTGACGCAAGGACTTGTAGATCTTGGTTTGTTGAACGGTGATGTGGATGAACTCATTAAAAATGAAGCTTATAAGCCGTTTTACATGCACCGTACCAGTCATTGGTTGGGCATGGATGTGCATGATGTGGGCGCTTACAAAATAGATGGGCAGTGGCGTGAGTTGCAAGCGGGCATGGTGTTGACCATTGAGCCGGGTTTGTACATTGCCCCTGATGATGACAGCGTCGATGTGAAATGGCGGGGCATTGGTATTCGTATTGAAGACGATGTTTTAGTCACTCAAGAAGGTCACCGAGTGCTGAGTGCTCGGGTACCGAAAACCGTTGAAGAAATTGAACGACTAATGGCTGAGGCGTAATGAGCAAATCATTTGATGTGATCATTGTGGGCGCCGGCATGGTGGGTGCGAGCTTAGCCTTGTTATTACGCCAGTGTATGTCGAAAGGTTTATCGGTTGCATTAATTGATGAGCATGAAGTGCGGATGTCAGATGCTCAGCAGCCCAGCTTTGACGATCGCACCACGGCATTGTCATTGGGTACTCAGCGTATTTTTGAACGCTTATCCTTGTGGCCCAAGCTTCGTACACACAGTTGCCCTATTGAGCATATCCAAGTGAGCCAGCAAGGTCAGTTTGGCCGTGTTCGGTTGCACGCAAAAGATGAATCAGTGGCTTCTCTTGGCAGTGTTATCCCTAATCGGGCTCTGGGGCAAAGCTTGTCACAGGCCTTATTGCAAAGCGATGGTTTGACCATTTTTGCACCTGCCATAGTTGAAACGTATGAGATGTCTGCACAAGGTGCTCAATTAACGTTGAAACAGGGGGAGAAGGTTCAACATCTGCAAGGCGCTTTATTGGTGCTAGCCGATGGCGTGAACAGTGCCGGTTGTCAGCAGTTGGGTATCCCGCAAAAGCGTCATGATTATGGGCAAGCCGCCTTGATCTGTAATGTGAGCTTTGATCGGCCTCATGAACATTGGGCATTTGAGCGCTTTACCCAATGTGGTCCATTGGCGTTATTACCCATGCAGGGGAATCGCTTCGCATTGGTTTGGTGTATGCCTCATGAGAATGTTCAAGAGCACCTGGCTTTGGACGAGGCGCAATTTAATCAGCGCCTGCAAAATAAAATCGGTTTTGATAAAGGGCGCATCCTGAAAAGCGGCGAGCGAAGCTGCTACCCCTTGGCCTTAACCCAGGCAAGTGAGCAAGTTCGACGTCACCTCGTTGTGCTGGGTAATGCTGCTCATGGTTTGCACCCAGTGGCTGGTCAGGGATTTAATCTAGCTTTACGAGATGCGAACGAGTTGGCCAAAAATATTGAGGATACCTACCTTCATCAGGGGGCAGATCAATTAGGTGAACTTAAGCATTTGTTAAACTACCAGCATGCCCAGCAAGGTGATCAGGCTATGACCATTAATTTGAGTCATCACCTGCCTACGCAGTTTGCTCAGGCTGGCGGTACTTGGTCTGTATTGCGTGCTTTGGGTTTGACCGCAATGGATACTTTGCCTGTAACAAAAACCATGTTTGCCCGACAAGCCATGGGCCTTGTGGGAGCTTCTCAGGCTTGGCAGCCTTGATATTTATAACTGGATAACATCATGAATCAGCAGTTTGACATGATCATTATTGGCGGCGGTCTAGTCGGCGCTTCATTGGCGTGCGCGTTAAAAGATACGAGCTTATCAATTGCTTTGATCGAGGCCCAATCCACGCAAGCCCAGTTATATTCAGATGTGTCCATAGACAATGCAGACTTGCGAGTCAGTGCATTAAACCGTGCCAGTGAGTCTTTTCTACGAACACTTGGTGTGTGGCAGGTGCTCCCTGAGCAGCGCTTAAGCGCTTACGATAAAATGCGTGTGTGGGACGGTGAGGGTACAGGGCATATTCATTTTGATGCAGCCGAACTGGCTGAAACTCACTTAGGTCATATCGTTGAGAACTCAGTGACTAATGCAGCGCTGTTGGAAGCACTCTACGCACAAAACAATGTTCAAGTATTCAATCCGGTTAAATTAGAAAATATTGAGCAAACCAGTGATGATTCGTTTGGTTATTTATTGCAATTGGATAACGGCCAAATATTGCAAACGCCCATGTTAATCGCCGCAGATGGAGGGCGCTCCCGTGTGCGTCAGTGGGCCGGTTTTGATACTCGTGAATGGGATTATCAACACCATGCACTTGTGTGTACCGTGGAGGTTGAACAAAACCACCAAGCGTGTGCATGGCAGCGCTTTACAGAAGATGGCGTGTTGGCATTTTTACCCATGGCCAACTCGAATTTGTGTAGCATTGTTTGGTCATGCCCTGAGTCCCAAGCTGAGCATTTGTTGGCATTACCGGACGATGAATTTCTATCTGAATTATCTCGCGCATTTGAATATAAGCTCGGTAAGGTGCAAGCCTGTGGTCAGCGAGCGGCTATACCTTTGCGTCAGCGTCATGCTAAGACCTATGTCAAGGATGGTGTAGTCTTGGTAGGAGATGCCGCTCATAGTATTCACCCATT
>NYTP01000008.1 GCA_002683575.1 Bermanella sp. | reverse complement strand
ATTAATAATTTGAAATGAATTACCGCCTAGGGTTTGTGCTTTAACCAGCTGTTCACTGGGAATGTCTTTTGTGCGTTGGTATAAATCGCGAATTAAAAACGGTGTAATGCCAATGACAATTAGCATAACTTTTGATAACTCACCTAAACCAAACACAATAAATAACAATGGCAATATGGCCATAGGAGGGATCAAAGAAATCGCGGTGACAATAGGATTTAAGTTTGCACCCAATAATGGAATCGCACCGGTAAATAGGCCAATGATTAAGCCGATGGCCGCGGCAACGGCGACACCCATTAACAAGCGCTGTAGGCTGCTTTTGGTGTCTTGCCAAAATAAGTACTCACCCGTGCGTTTACTTGGGGTGAAGGCTAGGCGGTCAATGGCGCTGTGAAACTCACTGACGCTGGGTAATAATTTATCGTTTGGGTTTTCCGCTTTGCGGGTATCAGAGCCCCACTGGTAAAGTGCCATGAGTAAAATAAAAGGCAGCACACCTAAAAATACAGCGAAAGGTCGTGATGGTGTTTTGTTGATCCAGCGATTCATAATGCTCTCTTGTTTGTCATACTATTTGAGTGAACAACGTCCGTGTTGTTCGCACTCTCACTTGGAGAGTGCTGCTTTGAATCGTGATTACAAACCGCCGTTAGCAACCATTTCCATGTAGCTTGGATCAAAACGCAACTTAATGTTGTCCTTGTTACCAAATACACCCGTTGGGGTCTCAATACCGATGAAGCCTGCATCAGCAGCTCCTTCACCTAACAAGCCATGTTTGAATGAAAACTCAGCCACATACTGCATGGTATTTTTAAGTGCTGGGCTGTTCACAAACTCAACCGCTTCGCCTGCTTCATAAAACATTTTGGTTGAAGAAAGTTGAGACTCAAAACCCGCTAAATCTGTACCGGATGCTTTACCCATGTGTTCACGCACGGCTTTGTCTTTTTTCATTTCAGCCATGATTTCATACCAAGCGCCTACCAAGGCTTTACCCAGCTTTGGATTTTCTTCTAAGGTTTTTGTATTGACGATTAAGGTATCAATGATTTCACCAGGAATATTTGAGCTATCAAATACTTTATTGGCTTTCGGCATGCCTAAGATTTCACTTACAAGAGGATTCCAAGTGGCCACCGCAGAAACATCGCTGGTGGTGTATGCGGACACTAGGTCAGCGTCCGATGTGTTAACGACTTTTACATCTTTCTCTGAAAGACCGACACTCTCTAGGCCACGAGCAAGTAAGTAGTGAGAAACACTTAGTTCAACAAGATTAATGTTTTGACCTTTTGCATCTTTAATTGTGTTGCCTTCTTTTAAGATGACGGCATCGTTACCGTTAGAGAAGTCACCAACAATCAGTGCGGTGGAGTCAACACCGCCAGCGGCAGGAATGGTTAACGCATCAACGTTTGCCATGGTGCAAGCGTCGAACTCGCCTGCGGTGTATTGGTTCATGGATTCAACGTAATCATTGAACTGTACAACATCGATATTAATGTCGTATTTGTCAGCCCACTTTTTAACGATGCCTGATTCATGTCCGTACTCCCAAGGCATCCAGCCTACGTAGATAGACCAGCACACTTTGAAATCTTCTTTGGCTTGTACAAGGTTAGATGCACTGAGGGTACTAAGAGCAATGGATGCGCTCAGTAATAAGCGAGAAGTAAAGGTTTTCATTGGGTTCTCCCAAGTATTTAAAAGTTACACACGAGTAATCTTGGCTAGTGCCAATCGATTCTCCCGGGCTTTTTTCCCGCCGTGTAACCTTACAAAAAACACTTAAGAATTTTAGAAAGGTCGATAGCTCTTGGACCAGTCGCTTTCATAAAAGCCGGAACCCTAGCTATTCTATTGCAAATTGTTTTCAGGCTGTGATGACTCACCTAAGTTTGGCCAAAAGCCAAGATTACCCTGTACCTAGATTTTGCAAGTTGAATGCCAATATTAATATTACTAAGAACAGGGCGTCCCACGAATGAATAGGCGCCTTTTATAATTTTAATTGCCTAGTATTGGTGCGCCAAATCAATACGTGTGTGACAAAGGTGCACAAAATCAAAAGAATCTAAGATCCCCCTCAATGCCCTCAACATACCAGTTCATTCTCAATAGCTCGGTGTCGGTTAATACGTCACCTTCTCTGACTCGAATGCGTGATCGATAATTACTGATAGGCCCTGCAAAGATGGCAAGCTCACCTTGTTTGATGGCCTGTGTGGCGGCATTTATTTTTTCAATAATATCTTGTGGCAGCTTGGGGTTAATAGACGCAAGGTGAGAGGTATTTTGTTTTAAGCCTGGCCATAAATCCTTTGCCGACCAGGTGTTATCCATCACAGATTGAATACGGCTGGCGTATATTTGCCCCCAATCATGCACCACGGATACAAGGTGGCTATCAGGGCCAAAAGCACTCATGTCTGTGTGGTAACCAATGGCGTACACGCCACGAGCCTGGGCCACTTTTATCGGCGTTGGGGTATCCACATGGTGGGCAATGACATCGGCTCCTTTGTCAATTAAGCCATGGGTAAGCGCCTCGGATTTAGTCGGTGCATACCAGGCGTTTGTCCATTGCACTTCCACCTTGATATTCGGGTTAATGCTCTGTGCCCCAAGGGTAAAGGCGTTTAAGCCGCGAATCACCTCAGCAATCGGGTGCGCAGTAACATATCCTAAACGCCCTGATTGGCTCATGCTGGCCGCTATGATGCCAGACAGATAGCGCGCTTCATAAGCACGGGTGGCATAGGTAGACAGGTTGTCCCCACGACGCATTCCGGTTGCATGTTCAAACTTAACATTCGGGTACTGCTCGGCAATGCGGGCGGTGGGGATCATATAACCCCAAGAAGTGGTGAAGACCATATCGTTGTTCTGGGCTAAGCGAGTAATGACATCTCGCGCTTGGCGCCCTTCGGGGACGGATTCCACTATGTTAGTTTCAATTTTGTCGCCAAATCTTGTTTCCACATACTGACGAGCCAGCTCATGGCTATAGCTCCAGCCAGCATCCCCTGCTGGACTGACATAAACAAAGGCTACCTTCAGGGGGATCGCCGATACATGGAGACCTATTAAAGTTAACCAAAAGGTCAGGATTATTTTCATTGTTTTCATATCTCATAATTTTATTGATCCAAACCCTAAGCAAATATCTGACCAATTGATCAGGAAGTAGAATTAAAGCAGCAAAGTGTAAGGCGAATTCCAAAGATAAGCTTGTTTAATTGGCTAGCGTAGGGGCGTACTGCACGTAGGACGTGAGGGCAGTTGAAAGCTAGAAGTGCGGGTGGCTAGTGGTTAGCGCAAGGGTGTAGAAATGAAAAACGCCCCTTAAAAGGGGCGTTGAATAGACGGTTTAAGCTTTCTTCTTTGGCTCTTGAACTACCCGGGTTTCACTGTATTTGTCATGCCAGGTGAGGCCATCTTTATCAATGTACATCCACAGGTAACCAATACCAGCCAAGCCAAGGGAGCCTATGGCCACTAAAAAGCGCAACATGCATTGTGTCATGGTGAGCGGGCCTTTATTGGTATTCAGTAAACGCAAACGCCAAGCGCGCATGCCTAGGGTTTGACCACCTCTGCGCCAGAAATGCATGTTAAACCACAAGGTAGCAATGAATAAGGCACTGGGAAGAAACGGGTCGTGGGTTGCAACGTGCTCGCCGCCATTGGCCACAACAAAAATGACGGCAATGAGAAACCACAGCCCAAGCACTAATAATGCATCATAAAGAAAAGCCGCAAGGCGCACGAACAGACCTGCGTTAGAAACTGTAATAGCGTTTTGTGTATCTGGCATAAGGATCTTAAAAGTTGTAACCCAAATCCATTACGACCTCAGAGGACTGTGCATCGGAATTAGATTGGCTGTTGGTTAAATCACCGCTAAAGCGCAGCATGGCTTGCAGATGATACCACGAATGGCCAAAACCCAAATCATAACGCAGGCCATAATTCTTTGTATTGCCTGAATCTTTTAAGTAAGTATCGTAAAACACACCGGTGCCTGCATAGAACTGCCAGCCCTTTTGCAGGTTGGTACTTGCAATAACCGAGGACTTGAGCCCAAGGTAGCGTACTTGCTCGTGAATATTTAAGTTATAGACCATGTCGTTACGGTCTTTGTTTTCAACTGTTAGGGTATCAAGCTTAGCGGTCTCTATGGCATGGATAGATCCGATATGGCGGGAGTGTACTTGCTGGAAGGCTGCTCTTAACCCACGAAAGTTTTTATAAAGAGTGTAGTCATCACTGGCCAAATGTCCCTTATAGGGTTGCGAAGCTTCGTGATAAACACGGCCAACATAAAATGTACGGCTGGTATGTTTATGAGCGTTTTTAAGTCCATGAACTTTGCCAGTACTGATGACGGACTGCTCACCCTTAGCGGGCAAAGTTTGCTGCGTATTCGTGGAATAAGAGGCTGCGATGGCGCAATGAGATACGAGGAAAAAAACGCCTATAGCTAAAAAGATACCCTGCATATAAAACCTAAAGNNAATTGTTATTGGCGGTTAATATATCTGCATTATACATGAAAATCACCAACCTAATTAGTGAGCTATGTCGTTAAAAATTAAACCCAAGTTGCAAATGCCCAGTGCTACTGCTGTCAACTGCGTCAGAATAGTCAGCACTGTTGAGTACGTTTATTCTCACCAGAAGTTGTAGACTTTGCCAGCTATAGCCTAATCCTAGTTGGAAGTCTGAGCCTGTGCTAGTGAAGGACTCAGTGCCTGTTTCATAGGATTCACTGTACACCCCAAGGCCTGTAAAAAACTGCCAACCTTCATATAAATTTGTACTTAAAATCACGGCCAACTGCGCACTTGAATAATCTTCATCGGCCAGGTCACTGCCCGAATAGGTGGTGGAGTTACCATTGTTGTCAGTTTCTACTTTTTCACTGAAAGAACCAATGTTTAGGTCAGCATAGGCCGCAAGGTGTTGATTAGCATTGATTTGCCCTGCGATATTTAACCCTGAGTAGGTAAATTCATTTTCACCAAACACCGTTTTGGTTTTTAAGGTATGGCTCATCGTGCCAATGTAAAAGGTGCCACGGGTTTTATGGGTTGGGTTTAAGTCAGTGTTTTGATGGGCAGTTTGATTAACCTGTGGATTTTGTTGAATGCTTGGGCTGTTATTGATGTTGATATTCACCCCCGAATTTGAGCTGCCAGCTAACGGGGCTTCTTTCCCAATTTTTTCAATATCGTTTTTATCCACACTGAATACACTGCCACCAGTGAGCTGGATTTTATATTTACCATTGGCAAAGTCTTGCTCAATTAAAGTGCCGCGCAAAATGGTGCCGTCTTTTTTGTATATGACGTCTTCTAGGGGGTTGGCGTGAATGATGTGACTCATAATGACGAGCAGAAAAATGATGGCAAGGCGCATGAGGGCTTCTCTTATTTATGTCTGCGTTAATAATAGGTCAAGAATTCAGCTTTCGTTAAAAACCAAGTCAATCTGATGCCATAAATACCTTGCCCTTAATCCTGAGGTTTATAAAAAGGTGCCCTTATATTCATTAATATTTATTTTTTGAGAGGGGAGCTGCATCCGGCGAGTTTGGTTCGGGGATCAATGACCTGACCCATGGTTTTCATGTGGGTAAACGGTAAAGCCCTCTTAAAGGGTCAAACTGTACTATCCTGCATAGATAGTTGGGTAATAGAGTAAGTGAAATTGATCGGTCGCTGGAGCATACGCCGTAAACTCAATGTAGTACTGACTTTGTGCGGTATGGTTTTTATTGCCATTGCAGCGCCTATTATTAATAACCTCGGTGTTGAGCGTTATGAAAAAGAGGCGCAAGTCCAGCAACAGCGTTTGGTGGGGGTGCTGAGTTCCTCTGCGGCCATTGCCACGTATGTCTCTAATGAAGAGATTGCGCAAGAAGTGCTTCAGGGGCTACTAGAAGATGATGAGATTCTTGCCGCACAAATAGTCGGTAAAGGGGACTTCGTTAAATTACTTAAACGCGATAATCAGTCTCAGATTACGCTGAACGATGATGAAAAACGATATTACTCTCTCTATTCACCGGTTGATCAATATGAGGGGATAGGTGTCATAAATGTATGGCCCAATACTAAGCTGATTTCGCAGCGCGCTGCCCGTAATGCCGCAAACTATATTTTTATGCTGGTTTTACTCACCTTGATATTGGGTATTGCTTCTATGTTTGCCACTAACTTACTTGTGGCTTCTCCTTTGCGCCATTTAGCGGATCAGGTATCCGCCACCACGCCGGGTGAAAAGGGATTTATTAATGTCTCTGGTATACACAAGCAAGATGAAATTGGCATGGTGACCTACAGTGTGAATGGTTTTTTATCGGTGACTCGTGTGGCCATTCAAGCCGAGCGCGAATTGCGCTTACAAATTGAGCGCATGAACCAGCACTTTAGTAATGTGTTTGCCAGTTCCCATGTTGGCATCATGGTGACGGATGAAGAGGGGCGATTACTGCATCATAACCCAGTGTTGCTCGATTCTATTATCAAGCTCAATGCCTCACATATGGAAACGCTTCCACAACAGGATATTTTTAGCCTTGCATTTTCTGATCATGATGCGGTTACAAACTTGATTGAAAGGGCTCGAAGTACTGAAGAAACCGCTGAAGCCGATCTGCTATTAACCTTAGCTTGGCGAACACCTTGTTGGGTTCATTGCATTTTAACGGTCAGCCGTGATCAAGAGAATGATAAAGAGATCATTGAATGTGTTTTGCATGATGTTACACGTCGAGTACAAGAAGCCGAAGCCATAAAACAATTAGCCCAACAAGACGCACTGACCGGATTATATAACCGAAGGGGTTGTGAACTTTATTTTAAACGCTGGCAGCAGGACCCTAACGAAACAGATCACCTGGTGGTTATGTTATTGGATCTCGATAGTTTTAAACCAATTAATGATGCCCATGGGCATGGCGCTGGAGATTTTGTTTTACAAACCATTGCAGCGCGATTACAAGCAGAGGTACGCGCCAATATGGATTTAATTGGACGTATTGGCGGTGATGAATTTGTTGTATTTTTGAAAATGAAAAACGATCAGCGAAACTTAGTAGAGCAAGTTGCTCGAAAGATATTGATAAGTATTTCTGAAAAAATCCTACTGAATAGTAGCCAAAGTGTGAGTGTTGGCGTGAGCATTGGAATTACGATGGCATCGGGTTTTGAAACCCTTGAGGATGCAATGCAAATTGCGGATGAAGCCATGTATCAGGTGAAATTAAAGGGGAAAAATGATTTTATCTTTGCCAATTAAACCCTACCTATTTCGGTTGATGACAAGTGTCTGCAGTGATTGCGCTCGGTTCGTTTGTTTTGTGAATATATTCTTTCTATGTTTAATGCCGTTAGCAAATGCCCATACAAAAAGTGATATACAGTTTTCAGGTTTTGCTACTTTAGGTATTAGTTCAGAAAATAAAGACGATTTGGGGTTTTTAAGAGATGGCGGGCAATCTAAAGATCCTAGCCGAAACACCAGCATCGCACCTGACTCAAGTTTAGGCCTGCAGCTTTCGTATTCATTTTTAGATGATTGGCGTGCAACCACTCAACTCATGTATCGTGACCGCCCGCGCTATAACTTTGATGAGTCATTGGAGTTTGCGTTTATAGGTTATCGACCATTTTCTGGTTTGGATCTTCGCCTTGGACGTGTTGCAGTTGATATGTTCCAGTTGTCAGACTTTCGTCGTGTTGATTATGTCAATCTGTGGGTGCGGCCACCTACTGAGGTTTACGGGTGGATTTTACCCTCGTCAATAAATGGCGCAGATGCCGCTTACAGCTTTTCTTATGGCAGGAGTTTTTGGCGGTTTAAATTACAATATGGTGACTCAAAACCCGTATTAGAATTCTCCGACGGATCAGAAATTGTCGAAGCGGAATTTAATGAGTTTGTGGTTGCCACCGTTACACTTGATATGGACGCCTGGCGTATGCGACTCAGTTATTCGCAAGCCACACCATCAGCATCACCCTTAAGTTTTTTAAGTATATTGGCTGATATCGGGAATCTTGTACCAGGACCCGTGGGGGAAGAAGCGACGTTTTTGGCAAAGACATTTTCTGATGCATCTGGCGCCAAGGTTTATTATTCCCAAGCCTCCTTGGGTTACGATGATGGTGATTGGCTTGCCAATACCGAATTTACCTACATCACAACAACGGGTGCCATTATTCCCACTGGCACAGCGGGTTATCTGAGCGTTGGGCGGCGCTTCGGTGCGTTCACACCTTATGCTATGTACTCAAGGTTTTTCAGCGACCAGGATTTATATAAAAGTACTACAGACTGGTCTCAAAGTGGATTTGAAGCATTGAAGGATGCTGCCATCGCGTCTATCAATGGCATACAAGTTGAGCAGTACACACAAACACTAGGTCTGCGCTGGGACCTAGCCCCCAAATTGGCCCTTAAAACACAATGGGATCACACCTATATAGAAGCGGGGCGGTATTCTGCATGGGCGCATACCAATGGCCGAGCTTTGAAAGGTACCACGGTCAATTTATTCAGTGTCGCTCTGAATCTTGTGTTCTAGATGATGAATATTCTTTACGCGTTACTCGTCATGATTTTCTTGTTCACCGGTTTTTGTCGAGCCGATATTTATGTGATCACCCATCGTGATAACCCGGTGAAAACACTTAGTAATGACCAGCTGAGAGACTTGTATTTAGCCAGAAGTCAGTCGCTACCGAACGGTGAAGACGCAACCATTTATGAAGGCGGGGAGGCCGATTTACGTGCTCGCTTTATTCTAAATGCGCTGGGTATGCGCGAACGTCAGTTTGACGCCTATTGGGCACGACTTATTTTTGCAGGGCGGGTGTTGCCGTTAAAAACAGTGGATCAAGAAAGTGAATTGATGTCTCACCTTAGTAATAACACCCATGCCATTGGTTATACCGATCGCTTACCTGAATCGGATTCTGTGAAAACATTGCTTGTGATTAATGAGTAGGCGTTGCTTCAAAGTAGCTCTGTCTTTGATTTTTTAGCCATAAAAAAAGCCCCAATCATTTCTGAAAGGGGCTTCTTAAAATTCGTGGTACCGGTGGGCGGACTTGAACCGCCACGCCCGAAGGCAACGGATTTTGAATCCGTCGTGTATACCAATTTCACCACACCGGCACTGCATTACAATATTTAAAGGCTTTGTATTACCTGCTTACCTTTGTAGCCTCAGGTATACGTGTATACGCATTTCTGATTTTGACCACACCGGCACTGCATTACTTATTTCTCTTCGCATTGGAAGTGGCCCGCAAGCCAGAAATAAGTGGCAGGCATCATACCAGTAAGTGTTTATGAGTCAATGGTTTACGTGCCTATTTTATGGCTTTAGTTACTGTATTGTATCGGGCGCGGGACACCCTCTTACCTGGATGTCGCCTAATTAGACCGGTAAGAGGGTGCCCCGCGCCCGATTAGGGTGTGATCCCAATGGTCATGGCTTGGTCACTTAGGTATAATTCGCGCCAATATTTGTCTGCTCTGTGTTGTCCATGAAAACCAGCGATTTTACCTTTGATTTGCCCGATGAGCTCATTGCCCGCTACCCTCAAGAGGTGCGTTCGAGCAGTCGTCTATTGTGCTTGCAAGATAGTGAGCTATCTCATCAGCAATTTACCGATTTATTGGACCTAGTTGAACCTGGGGATCTCATGGTGTTTAACAACACCCGAGTGATTCCGGCGCGCTTATTCGGCCAAAAAGAAAGTGGCGGCAAGCTTGAAGCCCTGATTGAACGAGTGACCTCAGATACCACCGCGTTAAGTCATATTAAATGCTCCCGCGCACCTAAGGCTGATACGATCATCTTACTAGAGGGCCTAGAAGTGGAAGTGACGGGTCGTCAGGATGCACTCTTCGAATTACGGTTTAAATTGCCTGAAGGCACTACGTTAGTGGATTGGCTTGAGCAAGTGGGGCACATGCCTCTGCCCCCATACATGGAACGTGAAGACGAGTTAAGCGATCGTGAGCGTTATCAAACGGTGTATAACGAAAAGCCTGGGGCCGTTGCCGCGCCAACCGCAGGTCTGCATTTTGATGATGCATTTCTAGGTGCCCTAAAAGACAAGGGCGTGAACATGGCCTTTGTGACCTTGCATGTGGGTGCTGGAACGTTCCAGCCGGTTAAAGTGGATGATGTGCATAGCCATAAAATGCACAGCGAATGGCTAGAAGTGGGTCAAGAAACTTGCGATGCCATCGAACAAACCAAGGCGGCGGGTAAGCGCGTGATTGCCGTGGGCACCACCAGCGTTCGCAGCTTAGAAAGTGCCAGTCATACTCCAGAAGCATTAGCGGCAGGGAAAATTTTACCTTATACCGGTGAGACCGAGATTTTCATTTTTCCGGGTTTTGAATTTAAAACCGTCGATGCCCTGGTGACCAATTTCCATTTACCAGAATCGACCTTAATTATGCTGGTCAGCGCCTTTGCTGGGCGCGGGCCTGTGTTGAACGCCTATCACGAGGCGGTGAGCAATCATTACCGCTTCTTTAGTTATGGCGATGCCATGTTCTTAACCAAGAACTTGGCGGCAAAAGATTTGTGGGACCAATAACCCACTAAAAGAAACCTAACCCGAGGTGACATAGGGTTTAACATTCGCAATTCGCGCCTAGATTGTATTCTGGGCGTTTGACGATTTAGAAGGAATTGTCATGAGCTTTATGAAATTTGATTTAAAGAAAACCGACGGCAAGGCCCGTCGCGGCACCTTGAGCTTTCCTCGTGGGGAAATTCAAACTCCTGCCTTTATGCCAGTGGGCACGTACGGCAGTGTAAAAGGTATGTTGCCTCGCGATGTAAAAGACACGGGCGCTGAGATTATCTTGGGCAACACCTTTCACTTATGGTTACGCCCTGGCATCGACATCATTAAGGGCGCGGGCACGCTACATAATTTCATGCAGTGGGATAAACCCATTTTAACTGACAGCGGCGGTTTCCAAGTATTCAGCCTAGGTAAGATGCGTAAAATCACTGAAAAAGGCGTCACGTTTCGCAGCCCAGTGAACGGCGATAAAGTAGAGCTGACACCAGAGAAGTCCATGGAAATCCAGGCCGCCCTTGGCAGTGATATTGTGATGATCTTTGATGAGTGCACGCCATACCCAGCCACTCATAAAGAAGCCAAAGACAGCATGGAAATGAGCCTACGCTGGGCTCAGCGTTCGAAAGACGCCCACGGCGATAGCGAATCTGCGTTATTCGGTATTATTCAGGGCGGCATGTATGAAGACTTGCGTGATGTGAGCCTTGCGGGTTTAACCGATATTGAGTTCGACGGTTACGCCATCGGTGGTTTATCCGTGGGTGAGCCTAAAGAGGACATGGTGCGCATTCTTGATCACTTGGCGCACAAGATGCCAGAAGACAAGCCACGTTACTTAATGGGTGTAGGCAAGCCGGAAGATTTAGTCGAAGGTGTGCGCCGCGGTGTGGATATGTTTGACTGCGTGATGCCAACGCGTAATGCACGCAATAGCCACTTATTCATTGATACCGGTGTGTTAAAGCTGCGTAATGCGGCGAATAAGACCGATCATGGGCCGATTGATGAAACCTGTGACTGTTACACGTGTCAGAACTTCTCTCGCGCTTATCTGCATCATTTAGATAAGTGTAAAGAGATTCAAGGCAGCACGTTAAACACCATTCATAACCTGCATTTCTATCAGACGGTTATGGCGGGTTTGCGCAAGGCACTTGAAGAAGGTACATTGAGCGACTTTGTTGAAGAGTTCTATGCTAAGCGCGGCAAACCTGTGCCTGAGATTACTGATTGAAAAGCAAACAGAATTATAAAAAGATAAGGGGAATATCGCCCCTTGCCTTTAAATTGAAAAGATTAGCCCCTATTAAGGGGCATACCATTTTAATAAAAGCAGTACTCGAAACGAGTAAGGAAAACACAATGTCTAAATTGACTCTACTATTAGCGGCCTTTCTACCTGCCGCGGCATTTGCCGAAGGTACACCGGCTGCAGCAGGCGGCGGTATCGAACAGCTTATCTTCTTAGGCGGTTTCGTATTAATTTTTTACTTCCTATTATGGCGTCCACAATCTAAGCGCGCTAAAGAGCACAAAGCCCTTCTAGCCGCACTTGAGAAAGGCTCTGAAGTTGTGACTTCTGGCGGTATTCTTGGTCGTGTGACTAAAGTAACGGACGATTTTGCCATCATCAAAGTGACTGACGGTGTTGAATTCCCAGTTCAAAAACAAGCGGTTTCAGCGGTTTTACCTAAAGGCACCATTAAGTCTATTAACGAATAATTCGTTTATTCGAATGGCCTAATATCCCCGCCCAGTTGCGGGGATGCTTGTATAAAGAGCCAACAAAACCTACAACAATAAATGTCATTTGATCTTGCTCCTAGTCGTAGCGGGTCAGTCAGGAATCGACTTATGCTCAATAAGTACCCCTTGTGGAAATATTTTCTCATCGTCTTGGTTTGTGCCTTAGGGGTGGTCTATTCCCTACCAAACTTATACCCACCCGATGCCGCCGTTCAGATTACACCCACCAAAAGTGGCGATTCGGTAGACGAATACACCTTAAACAAAGCACTATCAGCATTAGATGAAAATGGTGTGGTTTACTTTGGCGAAGAGCTACAAGAAGGTAAAACAGCATTAATTCGAATTGAAGACACCGAGCTTCAACTACAAGCAAAAGGCATTATTCAGCGTGAGTTGGGCGATGGCTTTATTGTGGCCCTTAACTTAGCACCCACCACACCACAATGGTTAATGGATTTAGGCGCAGGCCCAATGACATTAGGCCTTGATTTAAGCGGCGGTGTTCACTTCTTAATGGAAGTGGATATGGAAGAGTTCCTAGAGCAGCGTGTGGACGGTTACCGTGATACGTTGAAGCGTAATTTCCGTGAACAGAAACTGCGTTACAAGCGTGTGGTGTCTGCTGAAGATCACAGCATTGAAGTGAAATTCAACAAAGCCGATACCCGTGATGACGCTGAAAATTATGTGCGTCGTGAATACCCAGAATTCTTAACCGAAACTCAAGATAAAGACGATAGTTATTGGTTAACTCTGCAATTAACCCCTGCGAAAATTAAAGAATTTGAAGATTATGCCTTAAAGCAAAACTTAACCACCATACGTAACCGTGTGAATGAGTTAGGTGTGGCTGAGCCTTTGGTTCAGCGTCAAGGTCGTAACCGCATTGTGATTGAGTTGCCAGGTGTACAAGACACCGCAGCGGCGAAAAAGATATTAGGTAAAGCGGCTAACCTTGAGTTTCGTTTAGAAGCGAAAGCCAGCGCAAGCCGTTTTAGCACCGAAGAATACAGCTTCAAAGACCCAACCCGTGGTCGTAGTGCACGTTTAGAAAAAACCATTATTGTAACGGGTGATAACGTATCTAATGCGCAACCGTCTTTTGATGAAAACAGCCAGCCTCAAGTGAACATTAATCTTGATAGCACCGGTGGTGCCATCATGGGTCAAGTCACTAAAAAAGCCATCAAGCGTCGAATGGCGGTTCTGTTTGTTGAACATAAAGTGCGTACCCGCTATGAAACACAAGACGGTGTTGAAGTGGCGGTTGAAGACAAATACGTCGAGAAAAAAATCATCTCTCTGGCCACAATTCAAAGCGCCCTTGGCAGCAGTTTCCGTATTACAGGCCTAGAAGCACCTGAAGCCTCTGAGCTGGCACTGCTACTACGAGCCGGTGCGTTAGCGGCCCCAATGTACTTTGTAGAAGAGCGCACCGTTGGCCCTAGCTTGGGTAAAGAAAACATTGAGCTAGGTGTGACCAGTGTGCAAATTGGTTTAGCCATGGTGCTGATCTTTATGTTGGTTTATTACCGCGTATTTGGTGTGGTGGCGAACATCGCATTGGCCTTTAACTTAACCATGTTGCTGGCGGTTATGTCAGTGATTGGCGCAACCCTTACCTTGCCGGGTATTGCCGGTATCGTGTTAACCGTGGGTATGGCGGTGGATGCGAACGTGCTCATATTTGCGCGTATACGTGAAGAACTAAAAGCGGGCTTGAATCCGCAACAAGCGATCCATAGCGGTTACGATAAAGCGTTTTTAACCATTCTAGATGCCAACATTACCACCTTGATTGTGGCGGTGATCTTGTTTGCNGTGGGCACCGGCCCTGTGAAAGGTTTCGCGGTGACACTGAGNATCGGTATCATCACNTCTATGTTTACTGCCATCGTCTTAACCCGNGCCATGATCAATATGATCTANGGTGGTCGTCGTGTTGAAAAACTATCTATTGGGGGCGTTTAACCATGAATGATGTGAAAGATTTGAACTTCATGGGCGTGCGTAAAGCCGCTGCGGCCCTATCCATTGCCTTGATTCTTATTTCAATCGGCTCGCTGATTTTTCAAGGCTTAAAACTGGGCTTGGACTTCACCGGTGGTACTCTAATTGAGGTAGCCTATGAAACCGGCGCCAATGTAAATGACATTCGTAAAACCCTAGAAAGCTCTGGTTATGAAGATGTGACCGTACAGCACTTCGGCAGCGAAGAAGATGTACTGGTGCGCATGAAAGAATCGTACCGCGCCAACCTAGGTGATGAAGTATTACAAGTACTGCAAGACGCCACAGAAGAAGATGTGGTGCTGCGTCGCTCTGAATTTGTTGGCTCACAAGTGGGTGAAGAATTACGTGACGAGGGCGGCTTAGCATTATTGTTAGCCCTTGCGGTTGTAATGATTTACGTGGCTGCGCGCTTCCAGTTTAAATTCTCTGTGGGCGCGGTTGTGGCATTAATGCACGATGTAATTATCATTTTGGGTTTGTTCAGCTTGATGCAAATCGAGTTTGATTTAACCGTATTGGCCGCCTTGCTGGCTGTTATTGGTTACTCCTTGAATGACACCATTGTTGTGGCCGATAGGATTCGTGAAAACTTTCGTATTATTCGCCAGATGCAACCCATTGATGTGATTAACCGCTCGTTAACACAAACACTGGGTCGTACGTTAGTGACCTCCTTGACCACCTTGTTAGTATTGCTTGCCTTGTTATGGGTGGGTGGTGAATTGATTCATAACTTTGCCCTAGCCTTAACGGTGGGTGTGGTTGTGGGTACTTATTCATCGATTTATGTGTCTGCCAATATCCTGTTGTATATGCAAATTACACGTGAAGATTTGCTCCCTCCTGAAGAAGAAAATGAAGAGCTAGACGAGCGCCCATAACCGCGCTTAATGATTCAAAAAGCCCTGATGCGAAAGCATCGGGGCTTTTTTTTGCCTATTAAAAATGCGTTAGGTTGGAGCCCTAGAGGTTGATGCAAAGGTTGATGCAAATTGCGAAACGCTTAGAAATTGACATCTTACGCCAAAAACTGGATTCACAAGTCAAGATTGCCGTGTATAACATAGGTATCTTATGTAAATTAAGAGTTTAATAGGCATAGCTATGACACCTAAAGACAAAAATGTCGTATTGATCACAGGCGCCGCAAGTGGTCTAGGGTGGGCCCTTAGTCAGCGTTATTACGCTAAAGGGTATACCTTGGTCATGGTGGATATTCAGGCCCAACTATTAGCTGAGCGCGCTGCAAGTTTTGCAGGTGATCAACGGGTGCTCTGTATCACCGCGGATATCACCAACCCAGCGGCCATTACAGGCACAGTGCAAGCGGTTGAAAAGCGCTTTGCTCGTCTTGATGTATTGATCAATAACGCAGGCATTACTCATCGCTCTTTGGTTGAAAAAACAGACCCAGATGTTTTTCGTAAGGTCATGGCAGTGGATTATCAAGGCCCTGTAGAGTTAACTCTCGCCAGCTTGCCGTTATTAAAAGCAAGCCAAGGTCAAATTATTAACGTGAGTTCTATGGCCGGCTGGATGCCGGTATTAGGGCGTGCAGGTTACTGTGCCGCTAAAAGTGCCTTGCATCAGTTTTTTGAAGTGATGCGCTGTGAGGTTCGCCAGTACGGCGTGAAAATTTTAATGGTCTACCCGAGCTTTTTGGATACGCCAATAGAGTCAAACGCGTTGGGTCATGATGGTCAAAAAGCCACTCATGCACGCTCGACGATAGGCGGTATGGGCTCTGCGGATGATGTGGCTGATGCGATTGTGACTGCACACATCAAAAACAAAGCCCGTTTATTCCCAGATAAATTTACCTGGTTTGCATCAGTGCTTTATAAACTTATGCCCAGTGTATTTTTACGCGCCATGAGTAAAAAATTCGCCAGCGAATTAAACGCGTAATAATTTGAATTAAAAAATAAAAATAAAAAAGATTTAAAGAGGGTGGATATGGATCCGGTAAGCATAGAGTTTAA
>NYTP01000007.1 GCA_002683575.1 Bermanella sp. | reverse complement strand
CCTGGGCAAAACGTACATTTAGAAGTGGACCTAATCGCTCGATATTTAGAGCGTTTGATTTCTGGGCAAGCTCAACCAAAGCAATCGAATCTAAGTGCCGGCTTTTTAGCTGAGCACGGCTTCGTATAAACGAATTAAATATTAAGAGTGTGATCATGGCGTTAAATAGTATCGAAGAAATTATTGCCGACATGCGTGACGGCAAAATGGTTATCCTGATGGATGATGAAGATCGCGAAAATGAAGGCGATATCATTGTTGCAGCCGAAAAGGTAACCCCAGAAATTATCAATTTTATGGCCAGTAAGGCGCGTGGTTTAATTTGTTTGACCCTGACACCTGAGCGTTGTGATTACTTAGGTTTACCTGCCATGGTTGCTGGTAATGGTGCGAAATTCTCAACACCCTTTACAGTTTCAATTGAAGCCGCTGAAGGTGTGACAACGGGCATTAGTGCAGCCGACCGTGCAGTTACCGTGCAAGCGGCGGTGAACCCAATGAGTAAACCAGATGCCATCGTACAGCCAGGGCATATCTTCCCACTACGTGCTCAAGCGGCAGGCGTATTGGCTCGTGCGGGGCATACCGAAGCGGGTTGTGATCTTGCTCGAATTGCGGGTTTACAGCCTGCGGCTTGTATCGTTGAGATCATGAATGAAGACGGCACCATGGCGCGTCGTCCTGAGCTTGAAGAATTTGCAAAAGAGCATGATTTAAAAATTGGTACCATTGCGGATTTAATTCAATACCGTATGGCCAACGAGCAAACCATTGAAAAGCTCAGCACTGATAAAATTCAAACCGTGCACGGTGAGTTCGATTTACATGTTTACCGTGACACCATTAACGGTGACTCACACTTAGCGATTTCAAAAGGTGATGTACAAAAAGCACAAAGCCCTTTGATTCGTGTGCAGGCGGCAGAAACCTTACGTGACGTGATTGGCGTGACTATGCCTAATAGCGAAAGTTGGTCAATGAGTAATGCTTTAGAAGCTATATCAAAAGACGAAGCCGGAGCGCTGGTCATGTTAAATGCAGGTGAGCGTGAAGATATTCTAGCGTCAGTTGAAACCTTTTTTGGTCGTCAAAAACCTTTGCGCACAACCGACGTAGATAGCTCCGGTGCGTATGTCACGATCGGTACAGGCTCACAAATTTTGCGTGATCTGGGTGTGACCCAAATGCGCTTATTGAGCAGCCCGATGAAATTTACTGGGATATCAGGCTTTAACTTAGAAGTGACGGAATACATTCCTTTTAAACATTAATAAGCCAAACTGAATTTATAATTAAAACTATTTGTGAAGGTAATAAATATGAAAACAATTGCAGGAAGCTTTACTAAATTAGACGCTAAATTTGCCATCGTACAAACCACATGGAATGAGTTTGTCGTAGATAAATTGGTGGATGGTGCCGTACGTGGCCTAACGCGTCATGGTATTAGTGAAGACGATATCACCTTGATTCATTGCCCTGGTGCATTTGAAGTGCCGCTAGTGGTTAAAAAGCTGGCAGAAAGTGGACAGTACGATGCGGTTATCGCGTTGGGTGCGGTAATCCGTGGTTCAACCCCTCACTTTGATTACGTGGCAGGCGAAGCCGCAAAAGGTTTAGGTCAGATTGCATTGAACACAGGCATCCCTGTTTCTTTCGGTATTCTAACCGTAGACACAATTGAACAAGCCATTGAGCGCGCTGGTACCAAAGCGGGCAACAAGGGTGAAGAATCTGCGCTTAGCGCCTACGAAATGGTCAGCCTGCTTAAGCAGCTGGAGGCTTAATGAGCGACAACCCGATCTCAAGAAAAGATAACGACAGTGGCCGCCCGAACCCGGGTGCCCGTCGTAAAGCTCGACATTATGCGGTGCAGGCTCTTTACCAATGGGAAATGGCCGGAGCAAGTCTGAATAAGATTGAAGCTGAATTTTTAGTCGATAATGATATGACACATGTGGATACCGAATATTTTCGCGATATCCTACGTGGNGTACCCAANAANCTAGGCGAATTAGATGAGATGTTACATCCTTGTTTAAGCCGTGNNATGGAAGAAGTGACGCCGGTTGAGAAAGCCATTTTACGTTTAGCGGCGTTTGAANTAGCCCATCGTATTGATGTGCCNTATCGTGTTGTNATAAACGAAAGTGTTGAGNTATCGAAAAAATTCGGTGCCACTGAAAGCCATAAGTTCATNAATGGCGCACTGGATAAACTTGCACAACGTGTGCGAGTGGTTGAAATTAAAAAATAAGAATATAAGTTTGTGTCGNCAATGCGGCACAATCGACCTTTAAGGCGAGAGGAAAACGGTGAACGAATTTCAGCTCATAAAGCGGTTCTTTCAACAACCGAACCTCGCCTTCTCAAACGCTTATCTTCGCCAAGGAATCGGTGATGATTGTGCGACGTTTAATATTCCAAGTGAATACGACTTACACCTCTCTCTCGACACTCTCGTTGAAGGCGTTCACTTTCCCTTTCACGCTAATCCATTTGATATTGCAACTCGATCTATTGCAGTAAGCATCAGTGATCTTGCTGCTATGGCTGCTGTTCCAATCGGTTTTACGCTTGGTATTACTCTGCCAAGTAAAGATGAAGCATGGTTGAAGCACTTTAGTGATGGGTTAGCGCAGGCCGCTCAGTTTTATCAATGTCCGCTAATTGGTGGTGATACCACAAAAGGCCCAAGCTTAGTCATTAGCTTACAGGTGCATGGTATTACAAAAGCAGGTGAGGGGTTGAAGCGCAGCGGTGCGCATGTGGGCGATAAAGTTTACGTGAGCAGTAATTTAGGTGACGGTGCAGGCGCTTTACCCTTGGTTTTAAAAGAGCCTCGTTTAAATACAGGTTTAGCCGAAGAGTTTTATAAACCCATTGCACAAATCGAATTTTCACAAAAAATAAAAGACCATGCCACAAGTTGCTTAGATGTTAGTGATGGTTTGATTCAAGATTTAAATCATATTTGTACTGCAAGCAATGTAGGTATGAATATTAATCCTGATCTTATTCCGTTATCACAGTTGTTAGTTGAAACCTATGGTTCAGAGCAAGCCCTAAAGTATGCATTAACGGGTGGCGATGATTATCAGTTAGCCTACACCGCTAAGCATTGTGATCACGGTATTTGCATTGGTGAGGTAATTGCTGGAGGGCGGGTTAATGTTTTGGGTGTGGATATTATAGAAGGTGGTTTTCAGCACTTTTAGTTAATACTAATTAATTGTTTTAAAAAAATGCATACAAATTTCTTTTCTATTCAGTAGTGCGACCTTTATTATTATAGATTCAATTATTATTAGAGGTTCGATATGTATATCGGTGAATTATCTCAGCGTACCGGTGCAACACCAAGAGCTATTCGGCTTTATGAATCACTAAACCTTATTCAAGTTGTACGAAAAGGAAATTATCGAGTTTATGAAGCTGCACATGTTGAGTTTGTACAATTAATCAAAGAAGCCCAAAGTCTGGGTATTTCATTGGCAGAATTACAAGTCCTTAAACAGGGTGATAATGACCTAAACTGGTCTGGTGTTAACGCATTATTAATCACAAAAAAAGAACAGTCTGAGGAATCTATTCTAAAGCTAAATCTGCATATCTCACGACTAGAACGATATCAAGCCTTAATTGCGGATTGTGTGAAAATTGATGCTACACATTATTAATAGATGCTTGACTCTTACCCTAGGGTAAGGCTTTAGCATAGCTCTGCATCATATAGGAGTTATGTTATGAAACGAATTTTATTAATCAATGCTAATCCCAAATCCAATGGTTTGTGTAAAGCGATGTGCAGCAGATACGCTGAAATAGCCAAACAAAAGCATCAGTTAAAAGAAGTGCATATTGGTGATCTAACATTTAATCCAGATTTATCTGAGGGCTATGACAGTGCGTCAAATTTGGAAGGCGACCTAAAGCTGATTCAGCAGCAAATTTTGTGGGCAACTCATATCGTATTTATCGTGCCAATCTGGTGGGGTGGCATGCCTGCTAAGTTTAAAGGATTAATTGATCGAGTTTTTTTATCAGGTTTTGCATTTGAGTATGAACCAAAGAAACCTATCCCAAATAAATTATTAACAGGACGAACAGCACAGATAATTGTGACATTAGATACCCCTGTATTCTGGTATAAATGGATTCAAGGGAATCCGATTTACAAACAACTGAAGCGTACCATCCTTGATTTTGTCGGTATTAAGAATCAATCGATTAATTACTTTGGTCCTATGATTGGATCGAGTGATGAGCAAAGAGAGCGTTGGCTGGAGAAGGTTGACTCTCTGGTTCCTAATCATTAGGATTAAAAAATCTAGCAGTAGCTGGGCTTTTGTCTTACATCTCTCATCCTACGTTTCACGTGCCAAAAGATTAATTTGCCATATTTGCAGCAGCCTTGAGCGAAATAAGCGTTTCGCTAGCTCGTCATAGCTCTCTTGGTTTAGGAAATTGGATCAGGCACAAAAAAGCCCAGCAGTGCTGGGCTTTTTATTAGAAAAATAAGCTAGGGCTTACTTTTCCATGTTTGCGATTTCTTTCGCTAGTTCGTCGTAGCCTTTTTTGGCTTGGAACTTCTGCCATAGAGCCTTCTCATTGTTCATAGAAGTCTTAAGGGCTGTTTCATGGATCAAGCCAGCTGCCTTATCATCTAAACCAACAAGTACATATAGCGTACCGTTAGGGCTGGTTTTAGACTTATACATGCGTGTACCAACTAGGGTTTCGTTAGTGATCTGTTTGGTAACAGAGGTATTCACTTTATCAACGGTTTCGCTGTCGCCAACCCCTGTGGTTTCTGCAAATTGCTTAACCATGTTTTGTACTTGTACTTTCATCATTTGAGCAAGCTGTACACGAGCAGCCGCGGTTGCTTGTTGCTTCATGAAGTTCATACCAGCGCCAGACTTATCAGCACTGCCCACAGCGGAAACATCTAAGCCTGGTACTGGCTCGTCACATACCCAGCCTGGGGCTGCCGTTTGTGGAGCATCAGGGAAAGTACAGTCGAGTACGACAGGTTTCTCACCACCACCAAAACAGGCGGTAAGGGATAGGGTCAAAGCACTGATGCCAAGAATTCGAGTTAGGGCCATCTTCTTCTCCTTGAAGGATTTTGTGTTTAGGATGTGTCTAACCTTAACCAATAAGATGGATTCTCGCCAGAGTTAAAGATGAAAAACCTCATAAAAAAGTGTTTATTTGTGACAGGCATTTTAGCGTGCTTACCTGTGTTATTTGCTTGCGCGACTCAGTCTAGCTCTGGGTATCCCCAGTGGATTGAATCACCTGATATCAATCAAGCGGTGGGCCGCTGTGAGAGTCATGCCTTAGGGCGTCACAAACAAAAGGAGTGCGCCCTTGCTAGGGCTCGCCTAGAGTTAGCTGCTCGCCAAGGGGTTGTGATATCGGCTGAAACGGTTCTTACAGAACATGCGACCAATTTATCGACAAAAAGCACATTAGAAGGGGTGACGACCCAAAGTGTGGAAAGTGTGATTAAAGCAAGGCTGGTCGATAGCTACCATGATAAACAACGCGATATTATCTGGGTGTTAATTGAGGAAAACTAAGCCGTTTATTACATCTAAAAGAAGAAAGCGCCTATAAGGCGCTTTCTTCAGTTTCACTATCGTTATCATCATTGGGCTTGCGCTTCTCCACCATGCGGCCAAAGAATATACCCACCTCAAATAATAGGTACATAGGCAAAGCCAGAATGGTTTGGCTAATCACATCTGGGGGCGTGACCAGCATGCCGATAACAAAGCAACCTACAAAAATATAAGGGCGCTTGGTACTTAAGCTAGCCACTGAAGTAATGCCCGTCATGATTAACAAAATAGTGGCGATGGGTATTTCAAACGCAATTCCAAACGCAAAAAACATTTTAAGAATGAAATTTAAAATGTTGTTGATGTCCGGTAAAAAATTCACACCTTCAGGTCCAACAGCCGTGAAAAAGCCAAAGGCCAATGGCAGAACCACAAAGTAGGCAAATGCGATACCCACATAAAACAATACAATACTGCTGAGCAACAATGGCACGGCAAAACGTTTTTCATGCTTATAAAGTCCAGGTGCAATGAATGACCAAGCCTGATGCAAGATAAACGGTATCGCAATGAACACTGCGGCAAATAGCGTGAGTTTAAACGGTACTAAAAAAGGTGAAGCTACTCCCGTTGCAATCATACTGCTGCCTTGTGGCAAAAGTACTTCTAGGGGTTTCGATATCCAAAGATACAAATCGTTAGAGAAGCTATATAAGCCAATAAACACCACAAGAATTAGCAGTAGTGCTTTAAGTAAGCGATTACGTAATTCAATTAAATGGGCGATTAAAGGCTGTTGTTGAGCTTGATCTAATTCAGATTGGCTTTTTTTTGACATCATACTTCCCCTTTTTTATCAGCGTCGGCATGTGTCTTTTCGGTAGAGCGCGTATCAGGCGCAATACTATTTTCGATGGGCTGTGTTTGCGGGAAGTCTTCATGCTCTTTGGCTTGTTGTTCCTGCTGTTCTTTGGCCAATTGCAAGGCTTGTTCTTCAGGGCTCATGAAGCTGTGCTGAGTATCTTTTAGTTTATCTTGCAGTTCTTGCGAGCGTACTTCACGCTCAATTTCCTGCTGTATGCCACTCATGGTGCGGCGAATACGACCAATCAATAAGCCAAGTGTGCGAGCAGCCTTTGGCAAGCGCTCTGGGCCAAGCACAATCAAGCCCAGCACACCCACCACTAATAGTTCTGCAAAACCAATATCAAACATAATAACTTCTTAGGTAGAGTGTTTATTTGGTTTTATCTTCTTCTTTGGCTTTCTCAGAAAACTGCGCATCTTGTTGCTGGTTTTCTAGTTTTTCAGCCTCTTGTTTTTTTTCGTCTTCATTCATGGCCTTTTTGAAGCCTTTTACAGCTCCACCAAGGTCACCCCCAAGAGTACGAAGTTTCTTGGTGCCGAAAATTAAAATCACAACAACCAAAATAATTAATAACTGCCAAACGCTAATGCCACCGAACATGGTGTTCTCCTGTTTTCAAAAATGGGCTATTAAAAGCCCGTTAATTTTGTACCAGCCAGCAAATGCCAGTGCATATGGAAGACTTCTTGCCCACCTTTTTCACCGTTATTGCTGATCACACGAAAGCCTTCTAGTTTTTCTTGGCCTGCAATAGTATTGATGCTTTGTAACACCTTGGTGACAACAGGCCATTCATTTTCTTGGGTCGCACTTAAATTTACAATATGCTGTTTGGGAATTACCAAGATATGGGTGTCGGCTTTCGGTGCAATGCCATGAAAAGCCAAGACACTCTCGTCTTCATAGACCTTATTGCAAGGAATCTCGCCTTTTACAATTTTACAAAAAATACAATCACTCATGAGTGCTCACTTATTTTGTACGACTGGCTTTTTCTTCAAGGCCGGATAAATTAAAGCGTCGCTTTAACTCTTCTAGCACCACTTGAGGGTCTTCGCCTAAGTCTGCCAGCATGACCATGGTATGAAACCAAAGATCCGCCGTCTCATAGATTACATCTTTGTTGTCGCCGGAATGTTTGGCATCTTTTGCAGCAATAATGGTTTCAGTGGCCTCTTCGCCCACTTTTTCTAAAATCTTGTTCAAACCGTTACGGTATAAACTGGCCACGTAAGAACTGTCGGCATCGGCTGATTTACGTTCTTCTAAAATTTGACCTAATTGGCTGATCACGTCACTCATAATCGTTTCCTTTGTATTCGCGGATCATAACGCATCTGCCTTCGGGGCAGTACCTGCGCTGGGTTTTATTAGCCTCTTACCACTAACCAAGCAAGGCCAAGGGCTATTAATGCGGCACTGCCTTCAAAGCCCCATAAAAACGGGCTGTGTAAACCGACTAAGCCTAGGGCGCTGACAATGACACCCAGTGCGCGATGTTTGCGTCGCTGGCTTTGCTCGCTGAGTCCTCGTTCAATGGCATCTAATTTATCATGCAGCTTTTTTTGCTGCGCTGGATACTCACCCAGTGTCAGCAAGGTGTTACGAATGGTTTCTGGCATGTTGGGTCCGTGCTGGATCCAGGCAGGGACCTGGCGCTTTAGCTCCTGCCAAATGGCCTTAGGACCCATACGCTTTATGACCCATTGCTCAAGGTAGGGTTTGGCGGTATTCCATAAATCCAGTTGTGGATAAAGTTGTCGACCAAGGCCTTCAATGTTTAATAAGGTTTTTTGCAGCAGTACCAGCTGGGGTTGAACTTCCATATTAAATCGACGTGCGGTTTGAAATAAACGCATCAGCACTTGCCCGAAGCTGATCTCTTCAAGGGGTTTTTCAAAAATAGGCTCGCAAACACTGCGAATAGCCGCTTCAAATTCGTTAACCTTGGTGCCGCTACCTACCCAGCCAGACTCCACATGTAGGCGCGCCACTTCGTGGTAATCTTGGTTGAAAAACGCAAGCAGGTTACGTGCAAGATAATCTTGATCGGTTTCATCCAGGGTGCCAACAATCCCGCAATCGATGGCAATGTACTGGGGTGTTTCAGGGTCGTTATGGGCCACAAAAATATTGCCTGGATGCATGTCGGCATGAAAAAAACTGTCTTTAAATACTTGGCGAAAGAAAATCTCAACACCCCGTTCAGCCAGCACTTTCATATTGGTGCCACGGGCAATCAGTTGGTCAATGTCACCAATTGGCGTGCCATAAATACGCTCCATGACCATGACATTGTCACGACAGAAGTCCCAGTAAACTTCTGGCACGTACAATAAATCACTGTCATTGAAATTACGTCTTAGTTGCGAAGCATTCGCTGCTTCACTGATCAAATCTAATTCCCCAAAAATAGTATGTCGATAATCTTCGATCACATCCACAGGGCGCAAACGTTTGCCGTCTTTGGCGTAGCGTTCGACTAATTTGGCGGCGGCCATCATCATGGCGATGTCTTTGTTGATGGTTTTTTCAAGGTTAGGGCGAATAACCTTTACCACCACATCTTCACCAGAATGCAGCTTCGCAGCATGCACCTGGGCAATAGAGGCAGATGCCATGGGCTCGGTTTCAAACTCTGCAAACACAGATTCAATACTTTCGCCCAGTGATTGCTCAATAATGCTACGTGCGGTTTTGGCTTTAAACGGTGGCACTTTATCTTGCAGTTTGGCCAGCTCAGTGGCCAGTTCAGGAGATAACAAGTCTTTGCGAGTTGAGAGGATTTGCCCCAATTTAATATAGATGGGCCCCAATGCCACTAACGCCAAGCGTAAGCGTTTGGCTTTTGGTACACGTTTTGGAATGGGATTAAAACGCCAAGGGGCTAAATAAAACGCAATGCGTAAGTACCATGGCAGCATATTTACCGGGATAAAGTCATCCAAGCGATACTTGCTAAAAACATAGATCAGGGTGAGCAGGCGCTTTAATTGCATCATATTAAAATTATGTGGGCTTATTCAAATGAGTGGCAAGGCGATTAATGCGGGCTTCTAGGCGCTCACTATCGAGTTTGAGTTTATGGATTTCAGTAAAGCGTGATTCACCTTCAAGCTTATGTGGTGCCAGTTGTAATTCATCACGCACATATTCAACGGTGTCTTGTTTGAGTTTCTCGCCGCTGCCTTTTAACCAGCCGCCAAAACGGCGCAAGTTTTTACCGACCACGTGGGCCACCACAGGGCCGGTTAACTCAGATAGCATGGCTTCAAAGTCAATATCGAGGTCGCTCATGGCATCGGCCAACCCCATGGCCAGTTGGCTGGAGCCTTGAATTTGAATATCGCTTTTCATTAACGCGGCATGCTTGTCTTTGTTGCTGGCCAGATTAATAAAGGCTTGTAGATCACCTTGTAAACGCGCTTGTGCCTGATCTTCATAGTGAGCCATTAAACGAAGCTGCTCACCGAACTGCACATAGATGACCATAGCAGGCTGAGTGATTTCAATGGCCAATACTTTAGGCGCCAGAGCGGCTAATTTTTGTGCGCTAGCAGCATCATAACGCAGCGCTTGATTGATGATGCGCTGAGCACTGGCTAACGCACCTTGAACAAGGGTTTGATCCATTGTTATTTTGCTCCTTAAGGCTTGATGCCTTTGTGCAGAGCCACAATACCACCGGTTAAATTGTGGTATTCACAATTAGCAAAGTCTGCGTCTTCGAACATGGCTTTTAATTCGTCTTGGCCAGGGTGCATGCGGATGGACTCAGCAAGGTAACGATAGCTTTCCGAATCGTTAGTGATCAACTTGCCCATAAATGGTAGTGCGGTAAAACTGTACAGGTCGTAGGCTTTTTTAAGCAGTGGGTTATTGGTTTTTGAAAACTCCAATACCAATAAGCGGCCACCTGGCTTGAGTACCCGGTTGAATTCACGCAGGGCTTGATCTTTATCAGTCACGTTACGTAGGCCAAATGCCATGGTGACCACATCAAAGCTATTGTCTACAAAAGGCAGGCTTTCAGCATTGGCTTGGACACATTCAATGTTGCCGCTGTAGCCCTTATCTAATAGGCGGTCTCGACCCACTTTAAGCATGGAGTCGTTAATATCGGCTAATACCACTTTACCTTCCGGGCCCACTAGGTCAGAAAACTTCATGGTTAAATCGCCGGTGCCACCTGCGATATCCAATACCGAGTCACCTTTGCGAACACCGGTAAACTCCATGGTGAAGCGCTTCCATAAACGGTGAATGCCAAACGACATTAGGTCGTTCATCACATCATATTTAGCAGCAACACTGTGAAATACTTCTGCGACTTTGCCTTGTTTCGCTTCGGCGTCGACGGTTTGATAACCAAAGTGTGTGGTTTTCTTTTCGGACATGGCGGTGGGCCTAATCTTAACAACGATAATTGAGGCTATTCTAGCCCGCTTAGCGGCAGAAGTCTTGTGGCAGATCAGGCTTGAAGCGCCTCATAAGGGCGGTTAATCCACAGATTTGAACTGAATAACGCCGCTGTCTCGACTTTTACCTGCGCTGGCTAATTTATTCAGGTAATCCTGCCATAAACGGTCTTGTTGTGTACTGATATCTTGCAGGTAAGGCCAGTTGTATAAGCCTGAGTCATGGCCATCATCAAAAGTGATTTTAAGCGCATAGTTACCCACAGGCTCAAGCTTTAAAATACGTACGTCTTTTTTGCCAAACTGAAGCACCTCGTTACCACTGCCATGGCCTCGTACTTCGGCGCTTGGGCTGAGTACCCTTAAGAATTCAGCGCTTAACAATACCGGCTGTTCGCCCCAAGCAAGCTCCAGTTGTTGGGATTGTTTATGAAACTTAATCACAGAGGGGATGCTAGGTTGATTCATTGGTTAACCATTTAAAATCTGTTGCGGTGATAAATTTGGACTGCCTAATCCTGTGTCTTGAGCGTGTTTGACCAAACGAATTAAGCGCTCATTCATGGGCGTGGCAATATTAACACGTTTGCCAATGGCCGTGATTTCCCCAGAGATATAATCCACTTCAACCGGGCGATTATTTTGTAGGTCTTCCCACATGCTGGAGCGCGCAGCGGGGTCCATGGCTAACATTTTTTGCGCAACTCGTTTAAACAGCCAGTCGGGTAACCCCAAAATATAGGGGATCACACTAATGGGAACCGCCGCCACTTGCCCAGGGGTGATATTGGCGGCCTTTAAAACCTGTAAACCTTCTTTTAAACATTGAGCATAAATTCGGCGATAGCCACGCGTCTCAAGCTGCTGCTTTAGCGGTAGACCTGAAAGTGCATTGACAGGGTTGTTTAAATTCAACAGAAGTTTGCCCCACATCATGCTGAGCATATCCGTTTTGAGTTCAAACCCTAAATTGGCTTGCAGTGCGAGGGTTTGCAGGGCGATGGCGCGTTCGTGGCTTTGGCAAGCCAGGTTCCCTTGAGTACCGCAATGAAAATGGCCGTCCCCTTGGCTGATCACATTATAAGGCACCATAACAGGTAAAACCGTGTGTTTGGGTAGGCTGCGTTTGAGTGTGTCGGTATTACTGATGCCATTTTGTAATGAGAATACAGTGGCTTGGGTGTTCCCACTTTTTACAATACTCTCGGCCATGGCTTGGGTATCTTTGCTCTTTACACATACAAGGATCATATGAGCGTCTTTGAAAATAGACTCGTCACAGCTCACTTGTATCTGTTGTGGTGTTACATGCAGATCCACACCGGTCCAGTCTGTTAGATGTAAGCCGTTTTGTTCAATGGCTTGTTTAATTCTCGGGCGCGCTAAAAATTGTACATTCGCCCCACCGCTTGCCAGCATTCCACCCACGTAACAGCCAATGCTTCCCGCGCCGGCAATCACCACATTTATTTTTTTCATGGTCGACCTTTTCATGACAATAAGTAATAAAGAATACGCTAGTTAGCCTAACGCCGTGAGCCAAATGTTAGGCATTGTCGGTCACGCAAAAATCACCTATTTGATCATGGCGCAATGGGGCAAACCTATTCTGTCGTAATTCAATATACCTATAAAAAATAGGGGTAAAACGCCATTTTAATCCAAAATCTGTGCATGGAAAAAAGTCAGAATGCAAATGCAAATAACTCTTAATGCGGTTGCAGTGATTCTCTGGCAATGAAGGCAAATATTGATTGGCACTTGCAGAGTAAGTGCATATACTTTTACGCATTAAATCTAATGAAAGGAGTGTGACAGTGAAAGGTGATTCAAATGTCATCAAGTTATTAAACACCTGCTTGGAAAATGAGCTTGTGTCCATTAACCAGTATTTTCTTCACGCTCGTATGTTCAAAAATTGGGGCCTAGAGCGCCTTGATAAAATTGAATATAAAAAATCCATCAAGGATATGAAACAGGCCGATAAAATTATCGAGCGTGTTTTGTTCTTAGAAGGGATTCCAAACTTGCAAAAATTAGGCAAGTTATTCATCGGTGAAAATACCGAAGAAATGTTGCAGTGTGATTTGAAACTTCAAGAGCTAAGTCTTAAAGATTTACGTGATGCCATCGTGTATTGCGAGTCGGTGTCGGATTTCGTAACGCGAGATATGTTAGCTGAAATCTTAGAGTATGAAGAAGAGCACGCTGACTGGATTGAAACCCAATTAGACCTCATCAAGAAAATCAGTATTGAAAACTTCATGCAATCCATGATGCACAGCGAATAACGAACCGGAGAGTAAAATGAAAGGTAATCAAAAAATTATTGATACACTCAATTCATTGCTAGCCGGTGAGCTGACTGCAATGGACCAATACTTTATTCATTCAAGAATGTATGAAGATTGGGGTCTAACGAAACTATATGACCGCATCGCCCATGAGATGGAAGATGAAACCGGTCATGCTGATCAAATGATTAAGCGCATCTTATTTTTAGAGGGTTTTCCTAACATGGTTAACCGCGAGCCTTTAAAAGTAGGTAAAACGGTTGAAGACATGTTAAAAAATGATTTGGCTTTAGAGTATGCCGTGGTTAAAAACTTAAAAGATGCCATTGTGATCTGTGAAGCGGAAAAAGACTTTGAAACCCGCGCTATGCTGGTGCAGCAGTTAGAAGACACGGAAGAGGATCACACNCATTGGCTTGAGCAGCAGNTGGGNTTAATTGAAAANATCGGGATCCAAAACTATCTGCAAGCAATGATGTAGTACCTTTATCCCTTGTTTGTAAGATAAAAAAAGCCCCAAACCATATGGCTTGGGGCTTTTTTATATCATAGCTCTATTGGCTTTGAGTGAAGACTTAAAGAATAAAACGGCTTAGGTCTTCATCTTGTGCAATTTCACCCAGGTGCTCTTGTACAAACGGTGCATTAATTTGTAAAGGATTCTCACTGTATTGAGTTGCCAGACTCTCTGCATCAAAGCTGACCTTTTCTAGTAAGCGTTCCATCATGGTGTGCAGGCGGCGAGCACCAATGTTTTCTGTGCTCTCGTTCACCTTAAACGCAGTTTGCGCCAGTTGCTCAATACCATCTTCAGTGAATTCGACATTTAAACCCTCTGTGGACAACAAGGCTTTATATTGCTCGGTTAACGATGCGCTTGGCTCCGTTAGGATGCGTTTAAAGTCATCGGGTGTCAGTGCTTGTAATTCAACACGGATAGGCAAACGACCCTGTAATTCAGGAATCAAATCAGATGGTTTGCTTAAGTGGAAGGCGCCAGATGCCACAAATAAGATATGATCAGTTTTGAGCATGCCATACTTTGTAGAGACCGTGCAGCCTTCAATTAATGGCAGTAAGTCACGTTGCACACCTTCACGGCTCACATCGCCGCCACCAGCTTCTTGGCGCTTGGCTACTTTATCAATTTCATCAATAAACACGATGCCATTTTGCTCAACAGATTCAACCGCTTTGGCTTTTAGGTCATCCATGTTGATCATGTTATGGGCTTCTTCGTCTTGAATTACTTTAAGCGCATCTTTGACCTTCATCTTGCGTTTGTTGCTTTTGCCCTGACCAAGATTGCTAAACATGCTTTGAATTTGGCTGGTCATATCTTCCATGCCAGGGGGTGCCATGATCTCAACGCCTACTTGCGGTGCGGTAACATCAATTTCAATTTCTTTATCATCCATGTCGCCGTTCAATACTTTTTTACGGAAAAGAACGCGGGTGGCACTGTCCTCTGGTTTATCCGCTTGGCTCTCGGATTCATGTCGTGCAGGTGTCAGTAATACATCCAGTACACGTTCTACAGCGGCTGATTGGGCTCGCTCTTGTACGGCTTCAACTTCTTGTTCGCGCAGCATTTTAAAACCGGTTTCAACCAGGTCACGAATAATGGTTTCTACGTCACGACCCACGTAACCTACTTCAGTAAATTTTGTGGCTTCTACTTTTATAAACGGTGCATTAGAAAGCTTCGCCAGTCGACGGGCAATTTCCGTTTTACCCACACCGGTTGGGCCAATCATCAGGATGTTTTTAGGCGTAATCTCGTTGCGCATATCTTGTGGCAACTGCATACGACGCCAGCGATTACGCAGGGCAATGGCTACGCTGCGTTTGGCTTCACTTTGGCCGACAATGTGGCGGTCTAGTTCTTTAACGATCTGCGCGGGTGTTAATGATTTTTCAATTTGTGTATGTGGCATCTTTATTCTCTTAACTTAAAATCAAAATAGAAAACGGTAACAATTATTTTTCGATCTTAATGGTTTCAATGGTGAAGTTATGATTGGTAAAGACACAGATATCACCGGCAATAGTGAGGCCTTTGTTAACAATCTCTTGTGCGGACATCTCGGTATTTTCAAACAGAGCTTTGGCTGCAGCTAATGCATAGTTACCTCCACTGCCAACGGAGATCACGCCATTTTCCGGCTCAAGTACATCCCCGTTACCGGTAATGGTCAGCGTGGCGGTTTCATCGGCCACAATTAATATGGCCTCTAACTTACGTAGCGCGCGATCGCTGCGCCACTCTTTGGCCAGCTCCACCGCGGCCCGGGTGAGCTGCCCGGAATGCTTTTGCAGGTGCGCTTCAAATTTTTCAAATAAGGTGAAAGCATCCGCAGTGGCTCCAGCAAAGCCCGCAATCACCTTGTCGTTATACAAGCGGCGCACTTTACGGGCATTGCCCTTCATTACGGTATTGCCAAGACTCACTTGGCCATCACCGCCCATTACTACTTCGTCTTCTCTGCGCACACTTAATATGGTTGTCATAGTTCGGTATCTACATCTGTATAAATGAATTTGGACAATCCACCGTTATGGGGGTGGATTGCCTAACTTCAAGCAAATTGATCCATCAATCTATCTAAATAATCTCAGGGTCTATGCTTTGATTGTTATAAGCAGAATCTCTTAGAGCTGTCTTTTATTCTAAAAATGCGTAAAAGCTGGCCAATTGGTTACTTTTTTAACCTAGCCTTGTCCAGATTACGAACAATCTATTTTCACGGGTTTTGACAGTGATATAGTAAAAAATGCCCTGCTAAAAGTATTTATGGAACTGTGTTTTAGATGGATTTACAGCCTACTTTAAATATTAAATCTTATAATAATCAAGAGCTTGACTACTTTCATGTGTCCCAAGCGAGCCCTTGCTTAGATATGATTGCTACACCGCTTGAAGGGGATGCTCGATTAGATTTGTCCATTGTAGACTTTGGCTCCATGGTGCTTATCAAGCGCCGTAACTCTTCTGCAGCCATTGAGCAGTATCAGTTTGCTAAACACGTGCTGGCTATCCAATTACCGGTTGCCAATGGTGAAAGCGTTGAGCATTTTCAAAGTTTGCTTGGTGGGTTGAGTCATAGCCCATTTTTAACCGCTGGCGCGCGAGCCCATTGGACGATTCCGGCTGATATGTGGTTATACCAGTTGCATATCGATGCACGCTGGCTAGAGGAGATTTTAGGCCCACAGGCCATGAGTGACTATATAGAGTTATCTCATGCGGCGAGTCGTAAAGCCTATGACCGTCAAGCGCTGTTTGCTGCGGCCAGTGCCTGTGAATACATGCTGGCCAATGGTATGGCATCGGCAACGCAAGGTAAGGCCTTAATGCCGCATCAGCTGCACAATATGATCACAGACATTTTGCTGCCATGCATCATGTCTGATATTGGTGACAATAAAACCACCACTCGCCAAAAGATTCTCGGTAAAGCGTTGAATTATGTCCATGAAGAGTTTGCGCGGCCTTTGTCACTTGAAACGCTGGCCCAAGCCAGCTCCACCTCGGTGCGCAACTTACAGATCGTTTTTAAGCAAGAGTTAGGCATTAGCCCTGGTAGTTATATTCAGCAATTTCGACTGCATCGGTTTCGTCATTTTTTAGCCGATGCAAGCAGTGTCACTGAGGCCGCGTATGCTGCGGGGTTTAAGCATCTAGGGCGTTTAACTGAGCGCTATGCTCGAGTGTTTAAAAATAACCCATCCTCCCATTTATCCCAAGTGATGCAAACACACTTTCAGCTAGGCAGCTTACTGGATATGGATAACGTCAGCTGATTTCTTTGATCGATGCGAATACCCGCTTAGCACTGATAAACAAGCCATATTGTTGTTTGATTAAGTCGCTCAACTGCTCTTGGTGAATCGTCAGGGCATTGATGAGCAGTTGATGATACTTGCTTGGTTGAATCCGCTCGGCGGGAGTGAGCAGTGACATGACCCGCTCATTAAATGTCTGGTACATCTGCGTTTTTTGATGACTTAAGTGCTCACTATTGGCCTCTAAGTCGCTACGGAAATTTAGGTTATCTGCATGATCTTGTTGTTGTGAACTCAGGGGTTGGTTGATTAATTCCTCTAGGGAGACCTGTAAGCAAACACTTTCTAAGTGCATTAACCAAAGTAACAGCACATCCTTGTTTTCGTCGATCAGGTCGGCACTTTCTTGATGCTTTGATAAGTAGAGCTGAATAAAGTGCATTTTGAAAATAATGGCATGTTCGAGTTCGACGATTTTAATGGTGCGATTTTCACTGCCTTTTTGTGGCCGTAGCCCGTGATAACTCACTTGTCGCCCGTTTTGGAAGTGCTCGATATGAACATGGGAGCAGACTTCTAAGCGGTAATAGCCATCTAAGCGCAGCTGTAAGATGACTTGATCGATCAAGGTGCATACATCACGTATGTTGCTGGTATTCATGATGCGGTGGCAGCTTTTTAACAAAATGCTGAGCAGCGAATCCCTTGGCATGGCTTGCCAATCGTATATGTGATGGTAAAACGATTCTGGGTGAGCCATCCGCTGGTCTCGGTTTAGAGATTAACCCTAAGTATAGTTGATTAAATAATGCCCACTATCCAGTTTGCGACCAATCATCAGCCAGTTAGAAGTGGTATCCGATACCCAGTGCCACCCGTTGAGTGGCTTGGCTATTGGTTAGTGGGCTATTTTTAAATTCGCTTCCATGTTGGTAATAACGCCAAATCCCCACAACTGACCAGTTATCATTGATGTCATACACACCTAATAACTCAATCTCCTGAGTCAGTTCAGCGCCAGGTTGGTATGCGTCGGTGCCCACGTAATAATCCATCAATTTTTGGCTTTGGTATTGAGCGGCAAGAGTGGCAATGATGCGTAAGTCATCAAAGGCAAAACGTTTATAAATAGCCGCTTCGTATTCCTGGCCTTCATGCTTTGCGCTGATGTCTTGTAATACGCTGAACTGGGAAAAGAAGCCATTACCCAGCGGCACAGAAAGCTGCGGGCCTAACTCAATGCTTTTGTCGCGATCTTCAGCGGTGAGGTTGGTTTTACTGGCATCTAAATATTGATGGGTGCGCAGTTGTCCCATGGCCGAAAGAGTACCAAAGCCAAAGCGTTTTAAAGGCAGACCTGCGCGATTACCCTCTATAAAGACATCCCCTAAGCGCCCAAAAATCAGCAAACTGGGTTGGGATTGTGTATCCACTTGTTTATAGGGCAGGTTGTCTTGGGAGAGGGCACCAGCCACTAAACCGTTAAATTCCGGCAATGACCAATCATCGGCATGGCTTTGATGACTGATAAACAGCAGCAGAATGCTTAAACGAAAGAAGGTATTCATATTGCGCCCTTAAACTGATTGTAGGGTTTAGGGGGCGCAATGTATAAAAAGTTCAACCTGACAGGTTAACCCTTATCGGCGACGGGTTGCTGAATCTCAACGGTTTGAATGCCCATGTTGATCAGTTGATCTTGTGCTTTGTTCATTTGTGAGCGATTAGCAAAAGGGCCTGTGAATACACGGAACCATGTTTTACCGTTGATATCTGCGTTTTCAATTTGGGTATTAAAGCCATTTAAAATCAATTGTGCTTTTAAGCGGTCAGCCCGTTCTTGGCTAGTGAATGAACCTGCTTTTAAGCGGTACTCGATTTTATTGCCATCTTTGTCGGTGCCTTTTGGCGTAGACTTATACTCAGGCACTTCTTCCACTGTGATTTCTTTGTTTTCGAGAATCTCAAAAAATTCGTAGTTATCCACAGCCTTGTTGATCGTCTCAGATTCAGGCAATTTTTCTTTGATGGCTTGTTGCACCTGTGCATTCAAACCTTGTTTGGCTTGATTGCTCAGGTTGTCTTTGGCGGCTTTTGCATCCTGCATAATGTCGTCGGTGATTTTGTCGATATCATCGCCCGCCGGAACGGTGGTGAGATACAACAAAAATCCGGCGAAGCTTAGCGCCACCAAAGGCGTGAATATCCATACCCAACGCGGTGCACCTGATGCCATCTTACATCTCCTGCGGGGCACTGATGCCCAATAGGTCTAAGCCATTATTGATCACCTGACGAACCGCTTGGGTCAGGGTGATGCGGGCATCACGTAAATCGGCATCGTCCACAATGGTTTTGTGGGCGTTGTAATAGCCATGAAAATCACTGGCTAGTTCATGCAGGTAATTGGCGATCATGTGTGGTGCGCTGGCGGTACCGGCGGCTTTCACAATCTCAGGGAAACGGGCCAGTTTATTAGCTAGCAGCTTCTCTTGGTCTTCGCTTAAACGGTCTAGTTTGGCTAGGCCGTTGGCTTTGTCCCAAGTAAGTTTTTCTGTGCCTAATTTACGTAGAATGCTGCAAATACGCGCGTGGGCGTATTGGATGTAATACACAGGGTTATCGTTTGATTGGCTCAATGCTAAATCAATATCAAAGGTTAGCTGAGAGCTTGGTGCACGGGCCGCTAAGAAATAACGAGTGGCGTCTAGGCCCACTTGGTCGATCAAGTCACGCAAGGTGACGTAGCTACCGGCACGCTTGGAAATTTTCACTTCTTCGCCGCCTTTCATGACCGTCACCATTTGGTGCAGTACGTAATCAGGCCAGCCTTCTGGGATGTCCATTTTTAACGCTTGTAGACCAGCACGTACACGGGTGATGGTCGAGTGGTGATCCGCACCTTGCTCGTTGACCACACGTTTAAAACCACGCTGCCATTTTTCTAAGTGATAGGCCACGTCCGGTACAAAGTAAGTGTAACCGCCGTCGGTTTTACGCATCACACGGTCTTTATCATCACCGAATTCGGTGGTTTTTAACCAAAGGGCACCGCCGTCTTCATAGGTGTAACCGTTTTTAATTAAGGTTTGTACCGCTTCTTCTACTTTGCCTTCGCTGTAAAGTGAGCTTTCTAAGAAGTACACATCAAAGTCCACTTCGAAGGCTTTAAGGTCTAAATCTTGTTCGCGACGCAAGT
>NYTP01000006.1 GCA_002683575.1 Bermanella sp. | reverse complement strand
TGCAGCGAAACCTTTTTTGAAGATGCCGCTCACATGAAGGAACATATGCCAGAGGTGTATCGTTTGCTGTGTCAGTTTTACCGTCAACAGCCAGTCCCCCTTGCCATATCGGTTATGTAACATGCATTTATTGTTCTGTCTCTCAGGTTTATTGAGAGCTATGGTTGAAACCTGAATAGATTGATAGGCTGGTTGAAAGCTCTAGCCTGATTTGTGTTGTATTCAATATGTTTGTGGGAGGTCGAATAATGTTTAAAACTCGAAAGCCATGGCTTAAGTTTAACCGGCTATGGGTACTTTTTGTCAGTATTCTATTCTCGGGTGTTGCTATTGCCCATGGCGTGACACAGGGGGATCAGGGCTATATTCAAGAAATTACGGGTATCAATATATTTCCTTATATCTATCTTGGTGCCAAACACATGGTGACTGGTTATGACCACCTTTTGTTTCTTGTCGGGGTGGTGTTTTTTCTATATAAGCTTTCAGAGGTGGGTATTTATGTCACCTTATTTGCGCTTGGCCATTCTAGTACGCTACTACTAGGTGTGTACTATGATATTCCTGCGAACGCCTATTTAATTGATGCCATCATTGGTTTGTCCGTTGTCTATAAGGCTTTGGATAATATGGGCGCTTATCAACGCTGGTTCGGCGTTCAGCCGAATACAAAGCTGGCAACCTTGATATTTGGATTCTTTCATGGTTTTGGCTTGGCAACAAAAATACAAGACTTTGAAATGTCCGCTGACGGGCTCTTAGCCAACTTAATTGCATTTAATGTTGGCGTTGAAATTGGTCAATTATTGGCACTAACCGCTGTCCTTATTCTTATGGGGTTCTGGAGAAAGTATGGTGGTTTTTTCAAGCAAGCATACGCGGCTAATGTATTTCTTATGTCAGCAGGGTTTATGTTAATAGGACTGCAATTAACTGGCTATCTTTTAAGCTAATTTAGACTTTGGAGTGAACATTATGTACAACGCAAATATCCCTAAAGATAATGAATTACCTAGTACGAAACAACTTATTAAGTCGACAATAACCGCCCTTTTTGTTGCGCTTATTTTATTAGCAACGGTTATTTTACCCGCTGAATATGGTGTTGATCCAACTGGACTTGGTAAAACACTTGGCCTTACTCAAATGGGTGAAATTAAATCTCAGTTAGCACATGAAGCTAAGCAAGAGAATCCGATGCAAGTGTCTAAGGCTATCCCTCAAGAAACAAAAGAAATTGAGCAAACCAGTGTAATCGAAACAGATAGGGTGAGTGAAATTGAGCCGATGGATATTAAGCCTTCAGATACAAGATCGTTTAAATTGAAGCCGGGGCAAGCTGCAGAGATTAAGCTAGGTATGAATAAAGGGGGGGTTGTCGCTTACGACTGGTCTGTTAATAAAGGACATGTGAACTATGACGTTCATGGCGATACCAAAGGGGTTGATTATTTTGGGTATAGTAAAGGAAAGTCGGTCACGCAAGACAGCGGTGAGTTAAAGGCAGCGTTTGATGGTAAGCATGGCTGGTTTTGGCGTAACCGCTCAGATCAAGTGGTGACGGTGACGCTTGTTGTGTCAGGTGATTATCGTGGTGTCTATAGGGTGTTATAAAACTTATAAGCCGCTGTTTCTGTGAACAGTGCTTACTTAATTTTCTCATACAGCCCTAGTAATAGCTTTGCTTGATGACTGGGCTGTTTTTGGTAGTGTTCAATCATAATATTGCGATACGCAATATGCTCACTGTTCGATAAATCCCACATGGTTTCTCCCACTAAACTGATAGAGACAGGGGATTGATTACTCACTTGAATGATTTCATAAAATAGCTTGTTATCTTGTACGATTTTTTCGCTGATCAAACCTAGCTTTAAATCATTCAAACCTTGTCGTACTTTATGCAGTTGGCGCACAGGGCATAAAATAAAATCCAATCGATTGGTTTTCATTAAGGATGAGTGCCTGCTAACAATGGACCGAACCATCTCCAGTAATAAATCCCCGCCAACCCCTGCAATAATCACTAAGTGATCTTTTCCTTCATGCAAGTTAATCATGGCAACATCACTACATTGCGCTAACCCATTTTTTTGTGGCACTGATGCTAGGCGTATTTCTATCTCATCAATCAAGTGCTGAACAACGTCCACAAAATGTACTTGGCTACTAGGGTGTTCAGCCATGATGCGTTGACCTAGGTAACCATGATCACAGCAGCAGTCCCAGATATGATCGTAATGATAGGGCTGAATAGCTTGGCAAATGTTGGTAAGTCGTGCGCTTAGATTCATGGCTTGATAGCAATTAGATGTATTCGATGGAAACCGGAATGCCGGCATCGATGAATTTTTGCCTTAGGCGAAATAGTGAAACACCATAAGTGGTGATGGGTAAACCTTCGAATTCAGGGTGTGCGTTTAAAAAGTCTTCTTCTTCAATATAGCGTTTGAGAACCACACTTTCTTGTGGTGAGGCTTGAAACTCAGCAAAGGCTTGGTTTGCGGTGTCGTTAATTAGCTGGTCTATTGCGAGTACCGCGTCTACTACATCCTGCGGTAACTTTTTTTTACCGGATTCCCATTTTCGAATAGAGCGCTCATCCACATCTATTACTTTAACCAGTGTTGAAATAGACAGGCCAACCGCTTCTCGTAATGTTTTAAATTCAGCGCAGTGCATTGTAATGACTCATTAGAGAAAGGATTCAACAATTATAACAAAATCAACTGCATTCACAGTGCTGTTTTTTCTTTATTTAAATTTCGCAGTGAATGTGAGTCAATCCAATTAAGTTTTTACGCGAATTTTTCCATCCACTTATGGGATGTGTGCTACTCTCGCACGTTTTAATTTAGGGATGAAATATGAGATCAATAATATTGGTGATACTGGCGGGTTTAGTGACGGCATGCTCGAGTTTGTATGTGGCCAAGCACAGTGATGAGCCTCATGGGTATTTTGAAACGAAGCTGGATGACAAGCGTTATCACGTGTATTACCAAACGTATAAGAACATGAAAGATGAAGATATGTTTGGCTTTGTCATTAAACGTTCAGCTCAATTAGCGCAAAGCAGTGGTTACTCGTATTTTGCCCTGTCTCATAAGAGTCAAAATGTAGAGATTGAGCTGATTGAAATGCCCCAGGTGATGGGAAGTACATCGTCGTCCGGATCGGACTTCCTTAGTACACAAACACATATCGCATCACCTGGTTATACACTGGAAATGAGTATTAAAACGGTTGGGGCCATTGCGGATTTCTCCGGTGAGCCACAAGATGGCCACGTCTATTCGGTCCAAAGTGTTTTAAATAATTGATGTAAAGAGGCCTAAGGTTCTTACGTTAGTTTTTTACGTTACCAATTTAATTTTAATTTAGAAGTAAATGCGCAGGTCGATGAATAAATGGCGTTTTGGCCCACAGGGATTAAACTAATCTAGATACCCCCATTTAAATAACCAAAGAGGCTGCCATGTTAAAGCCTTGGTTGTGGTTGTTGGTTCTGTGCCCTTTGTGGAGTCAGGCTGATAATCTGCTAGAAGACGCACCAAAAAATGTGATTTTTGCCACAACACACTGGTGCCCTTATGCCTGCGAGGACTTGGCTGAATCACCAGGTGTGGTCTATGAATTTGTAAAAGCGCTTCTTAATAAGCAGGGGATTGAGGTACAAATCCAATTCTACCCTTGGACCCGCGCCATAAAAGAAGTTACCTCAGGTCGTGCTCATGGCCTACTCACCGCGGTTCACGAAGAAGCCCCCCATTTAAACTTTACCAATACGCCCACCATGTCTTATCGGGTGTGCTTTTTTACTGACGGTGGCAGTGGGTGGTCTTATTCGGGGGTGGATTCATTAAAAGGCATTACTCTTGGAGCCATTCGTGGTTATGGCTATGACCCACAGGTTAATCAATACATTCGTCGTGCGGATGTGCGCTCATCATTACAGTTGATTTCAGGAGGGGATGAAATTACGCGTTTTATTGAAATGCTGTCACTTGGTCGAATTGATGTGTTTTTAGATGATCAATATGTCACGGCATGGCAAGTAAAATCCAATGGTATCGATTTTACCCGCATTCGAAAAGCGGGTTGTTTAGCCGATACACCGTTTTATATGGGGTTTAACCCTGCGCTTGAATGGGGTGACAACGTGATTGAATTTTTAGACGAGTCTCTCAAGCTAAAAGCAAGCCAAGAGACATTACAGTCCATCTTAAAAAAATACACGGTTCAGAAATAAACCGTGAACCGTGTTTGTTTGATTACTTACTATGTTTAGGTGTTAGCCATTGTTGTGCTTTTGCACCCACTAACATAGCCCCCACGAATATAAAGACATCACTGTAACCGTAACCCAGTGCGGCAATAGCAGGGCCAGGACAATACCCCACAATCGCCCAGCCCATGCCGAATAGACTGGCGCCTATGAGCAACGGTTTATCGATGCTGGCCTTGGTTGGCAGAGAAAACTTAGCGGCAAAATACGGTTTGCCCTGTTTTTTAAGCAGTAGCTGAAAGCATGGTAGGGCAATAGCAAGCGCGCCTATCATGACAAACATGAGGCTTGGGTCCCAATTAAGCAGATCTAAAAAACCTTGTACCCGTTCTGGGTTATTCATATCCGATGCAGCTAAGCCTGCACCAAATAAAATACCGGCTAATAATGCGATGATTTTTTGCATTTTAAATACTCCAGCCCAATAGATGACGGAACACATACATACTCACAATTGCCGCCGCCATGAATGTTAGCGTGGCCACAATGGAGCGCGTAGAAAAGCGCGAAATACCACAGATACCATGACCACTGGTACAGCCATTGCCCATAGCGGTGCCAAAACCAACCAGTAACCCCCCAATTATAAGAAGCGGCAGGCTAGTATCTGGCGCTGGCGGATATTCCTGACCGGAAAGGGCATGAAACAAAAGTGAACCTGCCACCAAACCTAAGATAAATAGAATTCGCCAAGCTTGCTTGGTAACCGGCGCGGCAATGAGCGAGAAGGCAATGCCACAAATTCCAGCTATACGGCCAATGCCTGCAAATAAAACAACAGCGGCGAGGCCAATTAAGGCACCCCCACCTAAAACATGAATAAACGAGACGGAATCAAACATGGGTAATCTTTCTATGAGTCAACGAGAAGGGTATTTTAGCGAAAGGTAATATAAAGAACGAATATCAATAATTTCTAATATTAGAAACTATTGATATAAGCAAAAGACAGAATCAGTCTAGATCCATTTCTTTTTGGTGTTTGCGAACTGCCCAGTCCCAACCACCCATGTGGTTCCACTGGTTAACGATCAAGGCAAACAGCTCGGATGTTTTTTGCGTGTCATACAAAGCAGAGTGAGCGGCTTTGTTATCAAAGTCGATGCCCGCTAGCATACATGAGCGCGCCAGTACGGTATGGCCTAACGCTAAACCAGCCAATGTGGCGGTATCAAACCCTGAAAATGGATGAAATGGATTGCGTTTTAAGTCGTTGCGCTCAACCGCTGCATTAATAAAGCCTAAATCGAAATGCGCATTGTGCCCAACTAAAATGGCCCGTTTGCAGCCTTTAATCTTGATCGCCTTACGAATGGTTTTGAACATGGCATCCAGTGCATCGGCTTCGTGCTCATCGTCTCGGTCAGGGTCAAAAGGATCAATGCCGGTGAAATCAAGCGCGCTTTGTTCAAGATTGGCACCATCAAAGGGTTTGATTTTGGCCGACATCTCAGGGCCCGGTGTCATCATGCCTTTATCGTCCATGTCCATGATAACCATGGCCACTTCTAATAGTGCATCAGTTTGAGCGTTGAATCCTGCGGTTTCCACATCGACCACTACCGGTAGATAGCCACGAAAGCGGCTTGCCATTGGATTGCTATGAAAATCTGCCACGGATTCCCTTAATTCTAAAATTGAAAAAAACCGATTGTACCTTAAGGTGTGATTTAAACCTACCTCCAAGGGTTTACATAGCTTTACCAATGGTAACAGGACAACAACGGCCATTCATTTTTACTGAATCTAAGATCAATGAGGTTAAGAAAGGTCGTTTATGGCCGATAACCTAGGCAGATACGGTTAAATGGGTTTGTGCTGGTGCGTGTAATTTGTTTTGTGAGCCTGTTGTTGTGGGCGGTTCATGCTAATACGTTAACGTTTCAAGCCTCGGTTGAGGAGACCGAGTGGCGCTTATCGCCTTCAATATTTGAATGCGAATTTGTTCAACCTATTCCCGACTATGGTGAAGCAGTGTTTTATCATGAGGCCGGTGAAGACCTGCTCTTTCACTTAAAAACCAAAAAGAATCTTATGGGGCGGGGGGAAGCCGCTTTACATATTGAACCACCGATTTGGGCGCCTAGCCGTTTTGCCGAAGACCTAGGTTTGGTGCCAGTGAACCAAAAAAGCAAACCGGTGTTTGTCGACCATAATCGCGCTAACCAAATGATGCAGGCCTTAATGAAAGGTATGCAGCCCACCTTTACACGAAAAGCCCGCTATGACGAAAATGAGCCTATCCGTATTTCGGTGTCAGCAGCCAATTTTAATAGCTTCTATAAAGACTATTTGGGCTGTGTAGCAGGGCTTCTGCCGGTTAATTTTCGCCAAGTGGCCAAGAGTAAGGTGCTGTTTAAAGGGGGCGGGGATTATTTGGATGCTGAGTCTAAGAAGAAATTAGATTTGATTATTTTGTATGTCAAAGCGGACCCAAAAGTGAAGTCATTGTACATAGATGGTCACAGTGACTCGTCCGGTCGGCGTTATAATAATCGACGGTTATCTGAAAGCCGTGCCATCAAGGTCACAGATTACATGGTTAAAAAAGGCCTAGACTCTGCCATGTTTACCACCCGATACCATGGTGAGCGTTATCCAGTAGCCAGTAATAAAACGCGTTCTGGGCGAGAGCAAAACCGCCGTGTGACAATTCGTCTTGAAAAAGAAGACGAAGAAATGGATATGGAATTTTAACTTGCCTTTTTGGCCTATCTCCTGATAATCACTGTTTATCTATACAGTTTATTGGACTTCATGTGCGCCAAGTGCTTCACGTAGACTGCGACTGCTTTTTTGCCGCTGTTGAAATGCGCGACCAGCCCCACTTAAGAAATGTCCCCTTGGCGATTGGCGGTGCCAGTGATCGCCGTGGTGTCATTTCCACTTGCAACTACCTCGCTCGTAAATTTGGCGTTCGCTCGGCCATGGCCAGTGGGCAAGCCAAGCAGTTGTGTCCTGATTTAGTCCTTGTGCCTGGCAATATGCAGAAATACCGTGATGTATCAGCGGATGTCATGGAAATTCTCAAGCAATATGCCCTGCAGTTTGAAGTGGTCTCTGTGGATGAAGCCTATTTAGAATTGGCCCCTACCAGTAATGCACAAATGGTGGCCCAGCAAATACGCCAGCAGGTTGAAAGTGAGCTTGGTATCACGGTGTCAGTGGGCATTGCGCCGAATAAATTTTTAGCCAAGGTGGCCAGTGATTGGCGAAAACCCAATGGGCAATTTGCCATTTTACCCAGTGAGGTGGATGAGTTTGTGGCCCGCTTAGAAGTGATAAAAATCCCTGGGGTAGGGCCAAAAAGTGCGGCCAAACTTCATGACATGGGGATTTATACCTGTGGCCATGTTCGTGATGTGAAAGATGATGTGTTGCTTAAACGCTTTGGTAAATTTGGCCGATTATTAATTGATCGAGCAAAAGGCGAGGATAACCGCAGCCTAAGTGTCAGCCGTACACGCAAATCCATTAGCATTGAACGAACTTTTGCCCAAGACTTGCAAAACCAAGCCGATATAGAAGATGCACTGCATGACATGTGGCCAAAGTTTTTAGAGCGTATTGAGCGGGCCAATTTAAAACTGGAACAGCTTGCGCCATTTGTAAAAGTTAAATTTGCCGATTTCCATGTGACCACTTTAGCCAAGCAAAGCTCGCAAGCCAGTTTTGATCAATATCTCAGTTTAATTATTCAAGCCAGTCAACGGGATCAGCAAACTATTCGTTTGTTAGGCTTGGGTGCTAAGTTATTGCAACCCAGCGCCCAATTAAGTTTATTTGAATAAACTCCGCTAACTAGGGTGTCACGATATTAAACGTGCCCATGGGTTTATCGAGCATGCTAAAAAATGAAATTAAATCTAACTTACTGCCCTCTAGGCTTAACTCATCACTAAATAACGTGTCCTTTAATCCGGCTTCGCCCACGATCATGTTTATAAATAACGCTCGAGTCAGTTTCAGTGTGGCGTCAGCTTTTGTACCGGCTGAGACTTTTTTATGGTGCAGGACAGAATTATTAACGCTTAATAAATAGCTTTCGTTTAAATCGGTAAAAGTAATATTAACCGTTAGATTCACGCCCTCGGCTTTCTCTGCAATAAGCCTCACAGACATGCTGTCAAAGAATTTATCGACAGAAGTTTTCATTAATACTTCTTTCATGACCGCAGGACTAATCCCTGTGTCAGGTGCACCATGGCGCAATTCATAAGCACCGGTTAAGTAAAAATCTCGCCACGGTGCGGCTTCTGCTTGATAGCCTAACTGATCATATACTTTGGCTAATAAGCCTTTAGCTTGAGAGTTATCCGGCTCAGCAAACACGGCGTGATTGAGTAGCTCCGCTAACCAGCGGTAGGTTTTAGTCCCGTTCTCGGGTGACATGTTAGCGGCCTCGTTAAACTGGGTTTGTGCTTTTTGTAAAATGCGTTCAACACCTCCCATCATTTCAACATAGCGAACGGCGGCTTGTGGTTCAGGTAATGGGTCTAGTTTGGCAGGGTTCGCCGTGAACCAGCCCAGATAAGCTTGATACACAGCTTTTGCATTGTGTTTAACAGTGCCGTAATACCCCTGGTTATGAAAGTCTTGGTTTAATGCATCTGGCATGGTTAAGTTTTCAGCAATCTCATTTGGGGTGAAACCTTGGTTTAACATGCGCACACTTTGATCATGAATAAACTTATAAGTATCACGCTGCTTTTCTAAGAAAGCATTAATGTTTTGCTGTCCCCATAATGGCCAGTGATGGCTTGCAAAATACACGTCGGCGTCGGCAAAGCGCGTGCGTGCTTCATCTATAAAGCCACTCCATATTCGAGCATCGCGCACTTTGGCACCGCGTAGCGTATACAAGTTGTGCATATTGTTACTGACTAACTCTGCGCCACAAAAGGCTTTTTGNTTGGGTAAATAAAANGTGAACTCCGCAGGGGCTTCAGAACCCGATACGGTTTGAAATACAAATGGCACCCCATCAATAGTGAGGGTTGTACCGGTTTCATGAATCAAGGTTGTGGGCGTCTCAATGCCGAATGTACCAAAGGCAGGGCCTTTACCTAAACCTGTGCCTACATGGCCTCGCTCATTTCGTTCAAGGCGTTTGCCATACATGTACATGGCGCGTCGGCTCATGGCGGTGCCGGCGATGATGTTTTCACTGGTGGCTTCTTCTTCAAAACCGGCAGGCGCGATAATTTGTAATGCGTTTTTCTCATCATCGCTTAAATGCTGAATCACACCCTGTACACCGCCAAAATGGTCGATGTGACTATGAGTAAATAGAATCGCTTTTAACGGCTTTTCTCCTAAATGTTGCTGAGCAAATAAAAACGCCTTGCTGGCGGTTTCTCTTGCGGTTAACGGGTCAACGATAATCCAACCGTTATCACTTTCGATGATCGACATGTTTGCTAAATCATAACCGCGTACCTGATACACGCCCTTGGTAACCTCAAACAAACCATGAATATTATTCAGCGCCGCTTGACGCCATAAGCTTGGATTAACACTGTCGGGAGCTTGGTGACCATTATCATCAATAAAGTCATACGCAGGCATATTCCATACTAAGCCTTGCTGCAGGTGTTTGGTAATTAAGTTTTCGTCTTGAGCAATCAGTCCTTTGCGCGCATTAATAAAATCTTGGGTGTTGTCAAAAGGGCGTGTTTCAAGAAATGCCGCATTCGCTTTTGCGGTTGCTGTTGTGGGTGCAGTATGGCCTTGTGCGTTTGCATTGTCTTCCCATTGAGGCGCGTTATCGCAGCCAATAACGAGTAATAATGCAGTGGCGAGGGATATGGGCTTTAGCATTTGAATCTCTTTTTATTGTTTTAAACCCTATCATTGTAGCTTTATTTGTAATGAAGCGGCTAGTCTTATCCGGACAAGGCCTATGTTTAAAGTCCTGTGTTTAAATCTCTCTAAAGTGCTTTGTTAGACTGATAAATAGGACCTAAAGCGGATGTTTTCTTTACGAACTAGAATCTTATTGGCTTGAAGAATGTTTGACATGTCGCAGAGTTTTAACTTCCGCGGCAATACGTCGACAGGGCAAGCGATAAACATAATTTAAACCAGCGTTTAGGACCATAAACGCTGGTTAAGCCACTTGATTCCCCATTAGGTCATTGATGGCGTCGTCTTTGATTTCAGCATATTCAATATCTGAAATATTTAAATAACTCAGCGCCGCTTCAACACATTGCGTGTTAAATTCATTGTCCTCCACTTTCCAGTAATGCTGGTATTCACCGCTGATGTCTTTAGCTAGGGTGAGTACGGCTAGTAACTGACAGATATCGGCCGGTAATTCTTTACTGCCGTCTAAAACACTTTTGGCAATGGGCTGGTAGCGAATGGCTAACGAAACGTCATGACTCATGTACCAAGCTTTAGCCATTAAGGCCCCTTGTAGGTAATGATCGGTATTAAACGTTTGGCGTTCATAAACACACATCTCATTGGCGGGCTTGCGTGTGTGCGCACTTAAAAAACCATCATAACCATCAAAGTTCAACAACATAATGGGAATGCCTGAGTTGTGCAGCATGCCAACACTTTAGGCATCGTCTACTTTAATACAGGTGTACTTGCTGGCCAAAGACTGGCAGATACCGGCTACTTCTGATGCTGTGTCCCAAAACGAATCAAGCAATGGTGACTCCTTGAAGCACGAGCGAATAATGACGGCTTGTAATAGGCTAAGAACACGTTCAAGACCCATAAGCGAAATGGCGGTTTCTACGGATTTCACTTCTTGACGCAAACCTAACCAAGGACTGTTTACACTGGAGAGTAAAATCGCATAGAGCGACACATCTTGTTTAATTAGCTGGGTTATTTTGTGTAATTCAACATCTTGCTGCTGCATTAACCCCTGAATCTCAAGTAAGATGCCTGGTCTTGGTGGAATAATGAGTGTGCTTTGCTTCATTGTTTGTGCCTGTGTACGAATTGAGCAGAACTATACATAATCCGAAATGAGACATGCGTCTCATTTTGTGTGAGCTTTGTTACCGTTTGTAATATGCCTAAAAGAGTCGGCTTGCCTGCCTTTTGGTGTGAATGTAATTGATTAAAGGGAATGCCATGCGTTCTATGGGTTCGGATTTCGACCCTGATCAAGCTATTGATTGGTCGGTAGTGAAACAAATATGGCCTTATTTAACCGAATTTAAGCGCCGGGTGTTTTTGGCAGTTATGTGTCTTGTATTGGCAAAAGTGGCCAGTGTCGGCATGCCATTCGTGCTTAAAAAAGTGGTGGATGACCTTGATACCCAGATGGGCGATGCCAGTACCTTGGTCTTGGTGCCCATTGCCTTAATTGTGGCTTACGGTTTCATACGTTTAAGTAACGTATTGCTGGGTGAAATACGTGACACCTTATTTGGGCGAGTGACCGAGCGCGCCATGCGCCGTATTGGCTTAAATGTGTTTCAGCACTTACATGCCTTGGATTTATCGTTTCACTTATCCCGTCGCACCGGTGGTTTATCTCGTGACATCGAGCGCGGGGTGAATGGCATCAGCTTCTTGATGCGTTTTTTAGTGTTTAACATCGTGCCGACGTTTTTAGAATTATTTTTGGTTATGGGTATTTTGTGGCAACAGTATCGATTTGAATTTGCCCTCATTGTATTTGTGTCTGTGGTGTCTTATGTGTGGTTTTCAAAAAAAACCACAGACTGGCGCACCCAGTTTATTCGTGAAGCCAACCAGGCAGATAGCCGCTCCAGTTCTCGTGCCGTAGACAGCCTATTAAATTTTGAAACCGTGAAATATTTCACCAATGAGCAATACGAGTCCAACTTATATGACGAAGAGTTAGCCGATTGGGAAAAAGCCAAGCGCAAAAACCGTTTAACGCTGTTTTTATTAAACGGCGGGCAAGCGCTGATTATCTCGGCATCCATGACGGCCATGTTGTTATTGGCCGCTAGTGAAGTCAGTGAAGGGCGTATGACCATTGGTGATTTTGTATTGGTGAATGCTTTTATGATGCAGATTTTTATGCCGCTTAACTTTTTAGGCTTTGTGTACCGCGAAATTAAAAGCTCCATGACTAACATAGAGCGTATGTTCTCGCTCATGCGGGTGCAGCCGAAAGTGGCAGATGCCGATGATGCATCACAACTGAATGTAAGTAAGGGCTTGATTGAATTTAAACACGTGCACTTTTCTTATGATGAGCGGGCCATCATCAGTGATGTGAGTTTTACGGTTTTGCCCGGTGAAAAGTTAGCTTTAGTGGGCAGCAGTGGGGCCGGTAAATCCACCTTGGGTAAATTGCTGTTCCGTTTTTATGATGTAAGCCAAGGGCAAATTTGCATTGATGGGCAAGATATTCAAACCGTTAGCCAGCACAGTTTGCGTCAAGCCATCGGAGTGGTGCCGCAAGATACCGTATTATTCAACTCCACACTGTTAGAAAACGTGCGTTATGGTCGCCCGGATGCCAGTGACGATGAAGTTAAGCAGGCCATCAAGCTTGCGCATTTGAATGAATTTGTCTCGCGCTTACCTAAGGGCTATGACACGGAAGTGGGTGAGCGGGGGCTTAAACTATCGGGTGGTGAGAAACAGCGTGTGGCCATTGCCCGTACCATTTTAAAACAACCGAGCATCTTGTTATTTGACGAGGCCACCAGCTCGCTTGATAGTGACTCTGAAAAAGCGGTATTAGATGCCATTAATGAAGTCTCAAAAGGCAAAAGCAGTGTGGTAGTGGCTCATCGACTATCTACCATTGTTAATGCCGATCGTATTCTGGTGCTTGAACAAGGGCGCATTGTTGAACAGGGTAATCATAAAGATCTTATGGCGAAACAAGGCCGTTACGCACAATTATGGCAAATGCAGCAACACCAAGGGGACGCATGAACCTACTATTAATTGATGCCATGAATCTCATTCGCCGAATTTATGCGGCACAATCCTATGGCGGCGCGGAGGCGGTGGAACAAACCTTATTGCTCAGTCAAAATGCCATCATCAAGGATTTAGAAAAAGTGGGTGCCACTCATGTGGCCTGTGTGTTTGATGGTAAAGGCCCAACCTGGCGCCATGAAATGTTTGACGCTTATAAGGCGGATCGTAAGCCCATGCCTGAGGAGTTGGCAGCAGCGCTTGAATCTTACATGGCTCGGTTTCGTAAACTGGGTATTGCCAGTATGGTGTTTGATGAATACGAAGCGGATGATGTGATTGCCACCTTGGCGGTGAAAACCAGCTTAAAAGGGGGGCAGGTGACCATTGTCTCCACTGATAAGGGCTTTATGCAGATTACCAATGAACATATTCGGTTATACCATCACTTTGATAAGCGATTTTTAAACCCCGATGATGTGCGCCAGCAGTTAGGGTTAGAGCCAGAGCAGTTGGTGGATTTTTTAAGCCTAGTGGGTGATACCACCAACCATGTGCCTGGGGTTGCAGGCATTGGCCCTAAAACCGCCGGGCAGTTGTTAGATGAATATGGCGACCTTGATAGTATTTTAATTAATAGTGAGCACATCAAGGGTAAGGTTGGACAAACCTTACAAAGCGATTATCGGATTGCATTATTAGCTCGAAAATTGGTCACACTGAAGACGGATTGCGAGTTAGCGCTAAACTTAAAAGACTTTCGATACCGCAAGCCTGCATAGGAGCATTGCAACCCAAACAGGCAACAGCGATAATCGGTTTCATCATTGATCTAGGATACTCACCATGGCTTGGTTCAAAGCATTTATCAGTTTCGCGCTTGCATTGCTTATTATTGGCTGTGGCATTGTTTTAAATTTACGCAATGGTGAGCTGGTGTCCCTTGATTTTGTTTTCTGGCAAAGCCCTGAGATATCCCTGGGTATTGTGGTCGTGGTCAGTTTATTAATGGGCTGCATTCTTGGCATGCTCATCAACAGTGTTTGGTTGCTCCGCGTGACCCGAAAAAGCCAAAAGCTGCAAAAGCAGTTGGACCAGTCAATAAAGCGTCTTGAGCAAATACAGTAACGTTTATGGATTTACACCTACTTCTGATTCTGGTGTTAGCAGTGGCCTTGGGCTGGCTGCTTGGGCGCTATGAGGGTCAGAAAAAACAAGCCCAGACGCCGTTTCCCAGCCTAGATATGCTCGCAGGTGATCGCCAGTCAGAAACCATGCAAGTCATTCTGAATATGGCTGAGCGTGAAGAAGCATTGGACTTACAGTTAAGCCTGGGGACGTTCTACCGTCGCCGAGGGGAAATTGATAAGGCCATCTCCATCCATCAAAGCTTATTTGCCCGCCCAGATTTAGATAAAAAAATATCCGCTGATATTCAATTGGCTCTGGCATCAGATTACCTTAATGCGGGCTTATTGGATCGCGCTGAGCGCTTGCTGCTTGAACTACTAAAAAGTAACAATCACCTAAAACCCAAGGTGCTCGCCAAGTTAGTCACCCTGTATGAAGAAGAACAAGACTGGCAAAGCATTTTATCCCTCGCCAGTGAAGCCAAGCATTTAAAAAACAACAAGGCCATTGCCTACGCCTGTTGTGAGCTGGCGGATGAAGCGGTTAAGCAGAAAAACTGGCGTGATGCTCAGCGTTATATTGCACAAGCTCTAAAGCTCGATAGCCGCTGCGTGCGGGCTCTATTACTTGAAGCGGATATGGCCGAGATAGAAGGTTTCCCCAATAAGATGGTGGCTAGCATCAAAGAGGCCTTAAACTACGAGCCAAGCCTGCTGTACTTAGTTTTGCCGCAGTTAACGGAGTTATTTGACTCGCGCCATCGACCAGAAGAATTAGAGCGCCTTTTAGAACAATTATGGCAAGACCACCCAATGCCGTTAACCTTGCACAGCTATGCAGAACACATTGCTAAGCACCAGAATTTAGAGGCATCCATCGAAAAACTTACCCACTTCATTGGCCAGGTGCCTACCTATGAAGGGTTTAGTTTGTTACTTGATCACCTCATTGAACAAGGCGAAGCGTTATCACTGGATTACGTACGAAGCCTAAAACACATCATGCTGCAGTTGCAGAAATCATCCGATGAGTTTGCTTGTCGCCAGTGCGGCTTTGAAGCCGATAAACATTACTGGCGCTGCCCTAGCTGTAAAGAGTGGGAAACATTTATGCCTAAACTCGCCTACACGCCGCGCAGCAAATCAAACTCACAGTCAAAAGTAAGGATCCCCCATGCCAAATAAACCCATTGTTGTTGCTTTGGATTTTGATAATCGCGCCCAAACACTTGAGCTGGTTGATCGTCTTGACCCACAACGTTGTCGTTTAAAAATTGGTAAAGAACTATTTACTAGTGAAGGGCCGCAATTAATAGAGGCGGTGCAAAGCAAAGGGTTTGATGTCTTTTTGGATTTAAAATTTCATGATATTCCAAATACCTGTGCCAAGGCCGTTGCTGCGGCCGCTAACCTAGGTGTGTGGATGGTGAACGTGCACGCCAGCGGTGGGGAGCGCATGATGAACGCGGCCCGTGAAGCGTTGGATAAGTTTCAGCAAAAACCGTTATTGATCGGGGTGACGGTTCTTACCAGTATGGAGCAGTCTGATTTAGCCGGTATTGGGCTAGATGTATCACCACAAGAGCAAGTAAAGCGTTTAGCTCAGCTAACCAAAGCAAGTGGCTTGGATGGCGTGGTGTGTTCGGCTCAAGAAGCGGTGATGTTAAAAGAGCTGTGTGGCCAAGACTTTAAACTAGTGACACCTGGAATTCGTCCAAGCTTTGCTGCACAGGGCGACCAGCGCCGAGTGATGACCCCAAGTGAAGCCATGGCTGCCGGTGTGGACTACATGGTCATTGGCCGCCCGATCACCCAAGCAAAAGACCCAATCGAAGCGTTGACCTTAATCGAGCAAGAACTTTCTGCTTAATAAAGCTGCATCATGCTTAATTCTTAAGTGAATGAGCAACTAGTAAAATACCTACACACATGTAAGAACACTCTTACGTGGTTTCAAATTTCTCCTTGTTAGGGTTAAAGCCCAACAAGGAGAAACTTATGTTATTCACCATACGCCTAAAACGTCTTAGTCTTTGTTTGTTAGCCACTATGCTGTGTTCGATGCCAGTATTGGCCCAAACAGACGATCAAAACGATGCTCAACCCTCAGCACAGCCTGCATCAAAGAGCACACAAGTTGATATTAATACCGCCAATGAAGCCCAGTTGTCGCAGCTATCACAAGTAGGTAAGAAAAAAGCCCAGGAAATTATTCGTCATCGCGAGCTCAACGGACCATTCAAGACCGTGGAGGACCTGGTAAAAGTAAAAGGCATTGGTCAAAACACCCTTGAGAAGAATAGAGGGCGTTTACTGGCAGGCCAGTAGGGCAAAAAATAGTTATAAATTTCCCATGAAAAATAAACCCAGCTTTGTCTGGGTTTATTTTTGCCTAATGTTTAAGCAAATTTAAAGGATTGAAAGCCCATCAAATCAGAAAAGGCGCTAACTGTTTGAAAACTACACAAAAGTCGCTAAGTACTTGCAAAATATGAAAAAAATTACCAAAAGGTGATTGACACAAGACTAAACTTATATAAAATGCGCTCCACGCTTTCGGGGTGATTAGCTCAGCTGGGAGAGCACCTCCCTTACAAGGAGGGGGTCGGCAGTTCGATCCTGTCATCACCCACCAAATCCTCTTTGAGGAAATGGTTGAAGCGTAAATAGTTAATATCTTCGGATGTTAATGCTGGACTGGTAGTTCAGTTGGTTAGAATACCGGCCTGTCACGCCGGGGGTCGCGAGTTCGAGTCTCGTCCAGTCCGCCAACTTTAGCTTAGTAAAGCTCATCCACTCGGGATGTTAACTTGAGAGTGTTATCTGTTTTGGGTGATTAGCTCAGCTGGGAGAGCACCTCCCTTACAAGGAGGGGGTCGGCGGTTCGATCCCGTCATCACCCACCAATCTTCCCAAAGATTGGGATGTCTGTTAGACATCAATTTAAAGTGGACTGGTAGTTCAGTTGGTTAGAATACCGGCCTGTCACGCCGGGGGTCGCGGGTTCGAGTCCCGTCCAGTCCGCCATTATTGTCTAAAAATGTAGTGATTAGTATTGCAGGCTAAACCGGATTAGCACGGTTTGATGTTCGAAATTAGTACAAGGCGTACCGCAGCGAGTACCCAAGGCATACCACATGGTAGTCGCAGGGACGAGCGAGGAACAACGCAGTAATAAATCGAACAGCGAA
>NYTP01000005.1 GCA_002683575.1 Bermanella sp. | reverse complement strand
CTAATTAAACAAGGGCGAAGCCCTGAAGATTTTAATCCCATTGAGCGGTTATGTTATACCGCCAACCGTGCCATTGGTGCGTTGGAGTTTAGGCCTACGCAACGTTACTTTGACCCAGACCAAGGGGCACAAATTGAAATAGATAAAATGGTGCGCCTAGCAAGCTTGGTATTGCAAAAAAGACAGTTTGAAATCGATCGCCAAGATTTAGATGGTGAAGCACTAGAGCAAATATTACAGATAGGCACCTCGGCTGGTGGTGCTCGTGCTAAAGCGATTATTAATTGGAATGAACAGCGCAATATTATCTTGCCTGGGCACATGCAGCCACAAGATGGATTTGACGGCTGGTTGATTAAGTTTGATGGCGTCAGTGAAAATCGCGATAAAGAATTGGCCGACCCGCTGGGTTACGGGCGCATTGAATACGCCTATTATTTGCTGGCTGTTAAGGCAGGCATTGAAATGATGGAAAGCCGTTTATTGGAAGAAGGCGGTCGTGCGCACTTTATGACAAAACGCTTTGATCGTGTTGGCGGGGATAAATTACACATGACTAGCTTGTGTGGCCTTGGGCATTTTGATTTTAATGATCCCGCTGCGACCAGTTACGAACAAGCCTTTGTATTGGCAAGGCAGCTACAGGTGCCGCGTGAGAATGTGGCGCAATTATTTAAACGCATGGTGTTTAATGTGGTGTTTCGTAATCAAGATGATCACACTAAAAATATCGCATTCTTGATGGATCGCAGTGGTGCTTGGCAGCTAAGCCCAGCGTTTGATGTGGCCTACAGCTATAACCCAAACGGTTTATGGACCTCTAAGCATCAAATGAGCATTAACGGAAAACGAGATGATTTTATTGTAAGTGATTTTTTATCGGCGGCGGAACAAACCGGTTTACCCAAACAGCGCATAAGAAAGTGTATTGATGAAGTTTTGACGGTGCTGCCTTTATGGGCGAACTGTGCTCAAGCGGCTGGTGTAAGTGGTGAGATGATAGAGGCTATTGGCAAAACATTCAGGCGTTTCGATATTTAAGTGTGTTTCTTGTTTTATTTGACGCGTATGGCAAGATTATTCAGTTCACACATAAGAGTGTTGCTGTGTGTGTTTTCTTGAATGGCAAACCACAAAATAGAGAGGTATTCCATTTGTTGCTTGGCCAGCTCTAATTCATCCAGTGTGTACTTTCCATAAAATTCCAATAATTTAGAGTCGTCACTTTGGCTGAGTTTTGCGCTGTCGCTGAATACGGCTAGGTCCCATATGGGATTACCAAGCCCTGCGTATTCCCAGTCGATTAGATGGAGGGAACCGCTTTCATCGACGATCCAATTATGTAAGTTGGTGTCCATGTGGCATAGCGCCACTTGATGGGTTATAGGTTGTAATGCACTGTCCAGTTGGTGCTTGAGTGCTTCAATGCCGTCTTTTTGCATTGAAGGATTGGGTAAAATTTGTGCCCAAAAAAATTCGGTTCTCACGAATGTATTTACACTTGGCCAATGGTTTTGTATTGGCTGGCAGTGGGCGCGTTTTAGGGTGTCGGCGACGCTTTGAAGTTTGTCTGTCATGGATAGGCCGCGGTTTTGATATTCCGCTAGGGTATCGCCACTTATGTAAGGGCGAACCCAATATTTATAATTAGCATCTTTATAAGTGATGGCGGGACAGATATTGAGCTGGCTAATGCCCTCGACAATTTCATATTCATTCTGGTGGTGAATATTGAGTACCTTGGCATTTTTTGCATTAATACGAATAACAAATTGTTGTTTGGTTTTGTTAGGCAGGGTGATGAGCCAATTTTCATTGGTCAGGCCTTGCTCTAATGGCACAAACTCACATTCATCAGGTTGATACTGATTTAGGGTTGGCCATAAACGCCAGTCCTTAAGTACGTCAATTAATGCATGTGAGTGTGGTGTCATATTAGGCTGCTTGCGCGTCACTGGAATGGTTTTGTGCTTGATAAATTTTTAGCCAGGCCGCATAACCAAATACAACCATGACAACATACACTGCCATCAGAAGAGCGGTTAGGTATAGTTCACGGTCAATGTACAGGTAGATAGCAATAGCATCAATTACAAACCAATAAATCCAGTTCTCTAATACTTTTTTGGCAACCATATAGGTGGTGAGTACTGCGCCCCAAGTCGTAAATGAGTCTAGGTAGGGCATGACCGCAGTGGTGTTTTCGCTTAATAAAAAACCACTAATGAATGTCATGACCAATACGCCGCCAATGGCCAGTGAATGTTGTTTTGCAGACCAGGTGCTGATCGGCAATTTTGGCGCCATTTCATTTTGCATGGCTGAGTTTTGTGGTTTTTTATTCCAGACATACCAACCGTATACTGCCATTACGAGATAATACACATTTAAAGCGGATTCCATGACTAGGCTGACATCAAAAAACAACCAACTAAAAATAGCGGTGCTACCAAATGCCGCATACCAGCATAAACTGTTTTCACGCATGGCCAGTACAAGGTAAGCGATGCCTAAGGCTACAGCGATGACTTCCCAATAGCTCATGGCTTGTGCTGCTGAAATGACACCTTGTATGAAAGCGTCACTGAATGATTGTGTGTCTTGTGTTGTTTCCATAATAAGCCTTTATTGATCGCCGTGCGGATTAAGCGCAGGGTCAAGGTTGCTGCCAATGAACTTGCATACAAAAATGGCTTTGCCAAATTCTTCGTAAGAGCGTTTCATTTCTTTGCTTAATACCGACATGACTAAATCGTATTCACCAAAGATTTGGGTGCTCATTGTGTTGCCCACGACGCTGATGCCATCGGTGGCGTTTAGGCGCTCGATGAAATCCTTGATAGCCGGAATGTAATCATCGGCCAATGGGTATTTGCTGATCTCGACTGATAATTCCATAGCGGCTCCAGTTTTTGTTTAGTCGGGCAGTGCCCGACTGGTAATTAAAAGTTGTATTTTGCTGACACTGAAATTAATCTGGGCTCGCCCAATTGAGTGTGCTGAGTATCACTCCAGCCATTATTTGGGTTGTTCCCAAATCCGCCAAACCCACGGGTGGCATAGTCTTTATCGGTTAAGTTGCGACCTGTAAGTGCTAGCTCTAAGTTATCTTTTTGGTATTTAATTTGAGCATGTAACAAACCGTATGTTTTTGACTGCTCATCGTGACTATCTGAGAAATAAAACTTGTCCTTGCCTTCAGCGCTTAATGTTAAGGATATGTTTTGACTAATGTCAGTAATGACAGACGTATTGAATGTCCAGTTAGGAGCATGAGCTTGATCACGGCCTGTTTTGGAAACAATTCCGCCAGTCGTTTTGTATTCATAATCAGTAAATTCAGTTTGCAGTAATCCCAGTGCCGCTAACCATTGTATCTTAGGCGCTACTCTCCAGTTTAATTCAGCTTCTAAACCATAGTTCCTACCTTTGGCAGCATTGGCTATATAGTCTTGATAGTCTGGCGCTTCACTTGGGTCGGTCGCTGGAATAATGTATGAGCTTTTTACTTGTTGGTCGTTACGTTGCGTGTAAAAAACAGCTAAGCGTGTGCTGAGTGCATCATTATTCAAGGATGACTTTAAGCCTAGTTCGGCTGTGTTGTTGGTTTCAGTTTTATAGGTTCTGTTTGTTTCAGATACATCAGGGTCGCTATTGAATCCACCAGCTTTGTAGCCTCTTGCTAAGGATATGTATGCAAGGTGGTTAGGATGAAGCAGTGACTCAAGAGAGATTTGGCCACCAAAAAGCGTTTCTTTGTTATCGAGTTTAAAGTTAGTGAAATCAGTAAAGTCGGATTGCCACTCTTCTGCTCGAACGCCATAAGTAATTTGCGTGTTGCTATTTAGGTGGCTTGTTAGCTGAATGTATGTTGCATAGGAGTTGTTTTCAAGGCGATTGCTGTAAGGGGTAGTCTCACTTGCAATAGTGCCAGTGTTGACTGAGTCTTCAAAGTTATAGGTGTAGGCTCTGTCTAATTTTTCATATTTATTCTGTGTGTAAATTCCAAATATCCAGTCTGTTGAGTCAGCAAATAGCCTGCTTTTCTCATTAGAGAGGATGCGAATATCTAAATTACCCTTATTGATTTCACGTTTGTATTCATCGAATGTGCTGTAAACGTCATTTAGTGGATCCGAATCTATAACGCATTCTGAAATACAATTACCGTTTGAGTCATATACACCATAAGACCAATCTTCGTCATAACTATAGGTGGCATTAGAGTTTACGACAGACATGGTTGTTTCAATTAAAAAACTATCAGCATTCGAGTTTATCCACTTAAGGCTTGAGGCAGTAGTGGCTTGTTTGTCAAAGCCTTGATCATTTGAGTAGGTATTTCGATCGTTGGTTAAACTAAATGCATCATACCCATTATTTATGTTTGCATTTAATAGTGTGAGTGTAACGTCGTTATTGTCGTTAAGATTAAAAGTGGTGATTGATTTTACAACTTGCTCATCAAGCTTATTTGTATCGTCTCTGTTTTGGTATGCATTTTTAATGTAACCATTTGACTGTAGGTGATTGTAAGCAAACCTAGTTAAAACAGAATCTGTGATTGCAGTGGATATAGCCGCACCGGTTTCTGATGTTGAGTAATTGCCCGTTCTACTTTTAATGTAGCCATTACGTTCTTTTGTGGGTTGTGTGCTTACCATGTTTATGGCGCCGGCCAGTGCATTGGCACCAAAAGCAGTGCCTTGTGGGCCGCGAAGAATTTCTACCTGTTCAATGTCAAATAGTGTGGCGGCACCACCAAGTCCTGTCATGTCGATACCATCAATGGTTAGCCCTACTGATGCATTAACAGGGTCATTGAATTGACTTCGCTCACCAATGCCGCGAATTTGAAAGAAACGGGCACGTGATGAACCAGATGCAAAATTCACATTGGGTGCCATTGATAGAATGCTTTCCAAGTGACTGGCGTTACTTGCTTCAATTTGCTGTTTAGAAACGATCGTCACAGCAGAAGGAATATTCATGACATCCAACTGGCGAAAATCAGCCGTCACATTAACGGTGTCTAGCTGGGCTGTTTGATTGCTTTGGGTTGCGGTATCTGTGATTTGGCTATTTACAGTTGTGGGTTCTGCTGCCAAAGCCGATAAGCTGAGTGTGCTTAATAATAGAACAGGGGTTTTCATGGGTCTTTTCCAAAATATTGAATAAGTCCCGGTTACTGCGTAGAGGTATTAGTAGCGTTTGCCTAGAATGCGGAAAAACGCAAAAGAATGTCCATTCCTACGCCGGTATTAACCGGATCAGGTTCTAGGGGTTCGCAAAAAAGACATCTCAGGCCGAAGCCTCCCCCTGGATGAGGGGGATTCTACGTGATTTGTGTATAGGAAAAAAGTATCAGAAGCCTAAAAGGACGTTATCTTCGAGAGTGGCCTTTTTTAAGCTGATGGTATTGCTGTCGCCATTTTTTTGCTTGGTTTTTAGCTTGATAAGCAGGTAGTTGTAATCAACGGCAAACCAAATACGGGTGGATTCTTTGCTGTTGTCTTTTTCTTGAATGACTTCAACGGTGTTAATTAGACCTTGTTTGGTTTTGGTCTTGCCATATTTTGCCACTTTGAATTTGTAATTTTTTAGGCGATTTTTATAGGCCACGGAATATGAAAATTCGGTTTTGCCAGCCATTAGGTCCAGTCGAATTTGCTCCTGATAGCTCAGGTTGTCTTGAATCCCTAATGTGAGTTCGTAGTTGGCCCATGCATCACGATTTGGGATCCAGACTTGTTGTTTTTCCCAGTCAAATGTTTGGGAGCGTCGTTTTTTGGATAAAAAACCAGATGTTTTGTAGCGATATTCTTGTGGTTTTACTGTGTTGCTCTCGATGCTGTATTGGGTTTCTTCATGCAGGTCTGCAACGGATGAATATGCTTCAAATGTTAGTTGCCATAAACCGTTTTCAAGTTTGCTTAGTTCTCGGCTGGCATCAACCGTAATGGGGAACCAGCCTGCTTTCCATGTGGCTTCATAGCTGGCTTTATACGGTATAAAAGACGGGGCAGGTTTAGGTGCCTGGTTGGTGTCATTTGCAAGACTGCTTTGGCTAGCAAGTAAGATAAAAAAAGTGACGATGATGTGGTGCAAAGCATCCTGCCTAGGTAGGTCGTTAATATGCTTTGAGTATAAGCGCAGTTGCTGTGTGCATGCCAGCAACTGGCTAGAAATGTCTGTTCTAATTTATGCAAGCTTACTCGTGTTATGAAGTAAGCTGAACACCAGACTCAGGCAGGGGTTGGTTGTCGAAGTAGGCATCACCTTTAAGCATGGAGATGCGGCCCTCTACAAACCATTTAACTGCAATGGGGTAGATGATAAGTTCTTGCTGCTGAACCCGTGTTTTCAAGCTGCCTTCATTGTCGTCATCTAGCACAGGAACAACTGCTTGAATCACATTTGGCCCGCCATCCAAGTCTTCGCTAACAAAATGCACGGTTACCCCATGCTCTTTGTCACCTGCTTCAAGGGCACGTTTGTGGGTGTTGAGCCCTTTGTATTTAGGCAGCAGTGATGGGTGGATGTTGATCAGGCGACCCTTGTAGCGTCGAACAAAGTCCGGCGTTAGGATGCGCATAAATCCTGCAAGTACCACAAGATCGGCGCCATATTGGTCGATCTCGTGTATTAGCTTGGCATCAAATTCTTCACGGCTTGAGTATTCCGTGTGGTCAACAACAGAGCTTGGGATCTCAAGTTGTGTGGCACGGTCAAGGCCCATGACGCCGGGGCGATTGCTGATCACCCCAACAATTTCACCATCAATTTCTTTTTTTAGGCAGGCTTCAGCAATCGCTTGAAAGTTGCTACCTGAACCAGAAATTAATACCACAATACGCGCAGGTTCTGCTTGTTCGGCTTTCACTGTGCTTATTCCTCGTCTACGCCTTTAACGATGACTTGCTCGTCACCTTCGCCCGCTTTTTCGATGCGGCCAACTAGGGTGGCGGTTTCGCCTTCAGCGTTTAGGATATCCATGGTGGCTTGTGCGTCTTTTTCATCAACCACAACAATCATGCCTAGACCACAGTTGAAGGTCAGGTGCATTTCATGCCAGTCGATGTTGCCTTTTTCTTGCAGCCAATCAAATACCGCTGGGCGATCCCATGCTGCGCTATCTAAAATACACTTGGTGCCTTCAGGTAGTACGCGAGGAATGTTTTCGTACATGCCACCACCGGTGATGTGGCAGATTGAGTGTGCATCGATGGTTTCAAGCATTTTAAGAATAGGCTTAACGTAAATGCGGGTCGGTGCAAGTAGAGCATCACCTAGGGTTTGGCCATCTAGGTCTTGGCTTAGATCGGCACCGGATACTTCGATTACTTTACGTACTAATGAATAGCCGTTTGAATGAACGCCTGAAGAGCGAAGACCAATGATGACATCGCCTTCTTTAACTTTGCTGCCGTCGATTAATTCTGCTTTTTCAGCCACGCCTACACAAAAACCTGCAAGGTCGTAATCTTCGCCTTCGTACATGCCAGGCATTTCAGCGGTCTCACCACCAACAAGGGCACAACCAGACTGCAGGCAACCTTCGCCTATACCGGTTACCACGTTAGTAGCAACATCAACGTTTAGTTTGCCCGTTGCATAGTAATCTAGGAAAAATAATGGCTCAGCACCGCATACGATAAGATCGTTGACGCACATGGCAACAAGGTCGATACCGATGGTGTCATGCTTACCAAGGTCCATGGCAAGGCGTAGCTTGGTGCCCACACCGTCTGTGCCTGATACTAATACAGGTTCTTTGTATTTGGTTGGTAGGCTGCAAAGGCCAGCGAAGCCACCAATACCGCTCATTACTTCAGGGCGGCGCGTTTTCTTCACTACGCCTTTGATGTTGTCGACAAGCGCATTACCTGCGTCAATGTCTACGCCGGCGTCTTTATAGCTTAGTGACTTGTTTTGCTCGCTCATATTGGCAGCCCTTTTGTGCGGGAAAGTATCGATGAGTAAAAAAGGGGGCGGATTTTAACACCTAGTCAGCCTTTTATAAAACATACATGTGCTTTAGATGGCACAATTTGCAGTTGGGGGCTGCATTTTTTCTCGAATTTGTCAGAATAGCCGCCAATTATAGGAATAAAGATCAATTCATGAAATTTCATCTGTGTTTTATTGCTCTGGCTGTTTTTACTTCGACACTTTGGGCGGTGCCTGTCTCTGGGCTTTATGAGGCACGAGTGCCCGTTCCCGATCAGCAATTGGATAGCCGCCAGCATGGGGCAAAGCAGGGTTTGGTTGAGGTGCTGCAAAAGGTCAGTGGCTTCTCTGTGCCTGCGGAAAACGAAGTGGTTGAGCGTGCGATTGCCATCGCTGATCAATACTTGTACCAATATAGTTATGAAGCCGTTAAAAAAGATGAGTGGGATGCATCTATTCCACCAGGCTCAAGCTGGTTAAAAATGCAGTTTGAGACACAATCTATTCAGCGCATTATCAAACAAGCCAAATTGCCGCTTTGGGGGAATAATCGACCAACGGTTCTATTGTGGCTAATGAAAGATAATGGTCAGCGTACCGTTTTGATTGACGGTGGTGATGGCGCGGCAGCGTTAGCGGTTAAAAATGCCAGCCAAGCCCGTGGTGTGCCAGTTGTATTGCCTATTTATGACTTAGAAGACGCCATGCGCCTGCCACAAGAAAGTCTGTGGGGGCTATTCTCTGGTTCCATAATAGAGGCCAGTAAGCGCTATGATGCTGAGTCTGTATTGGCTGCTCGTGTTTATAAAAACAATAAAGGTAACTGGGTGGGGCAGTGGCGCTTTTTCTTTAAAGGCCGAGAGTTTAATTATGAATTTGAAACAGAAGGTCTTAATCAGCAAGTTTTATCGGGTATCAGCGCCTCAGCAGAAGTGCTGGCCAATACATTTGCCATTCGTGCCACCGACGTGGGCAGTGATGCCTTAGGCATTAAAGTGACGAATGTGAAAAGTTTAGAGCAGTACGCTTCATTAGTGCGTTACTTAGAGGGCCTGACAATCACCAAAAAAGTGTTTGTGGCTGGCGTGAAAGGCGATGATGTTGAATTAAAACTTAATCTCAGTGGTAGTCTCGCTCAGTTCAAGCAAGTTTTGGCTTTGGGTAAGAAATTGAACCAGGTGCCTGCCAACCAGCAGGCACAGCAAGAAGAGCAGTTGGACCCGCTTGTGACCAACCTTATTCATTTTAATTGGCAGCCATAGCGCTTAATGAAACAAACTCTGTTGCGTTACTTACCCAATATCATTACCTCTTTGCGTTTGGCTGCGGTGCCACCAGTGGCGTTGCTTTTATGGTTTGGTGAGTATGACAGTGCTTTGTTTGTATTTGCCTTTGCCGGCGTATCGGATGGGGTAGATGGCTATTTGGCCCGCCGGTTTCAATGGGAAAGTCACTGGGGCGCGGTTATGGACCCACTGGCCGATAAGCTATTAATGGTTACAACCGCAGCTGTGTTGGTATTTAAGGGTTTGCTGCCGCTTTGGTTGTTTGTGTTGATCATGGGTCGCGATGTTATGTTAGTCGGCGGTGCGGGTTTATATCGTTGGTGGTTTGGCCCATTTGATGTGCAGCCAAGTGTGCTGGGTAAAATCAGTACCTTTATTCAAATATTGCTCATTTTAAGTTTACTGGTGCATGTGGCTACTGGGCTGATGAGTGATGAACAAATACGTTTTATGATTTGGATGTGTGCCGCGGCGACAATTTTAAGTGGCGCACATTATCTTTTTGTCTGGGTAAGGAAAGCCATTAATGAATAATGCTGTGCAATTGAGCTTAAAGCCTTTGGTTGTTGTAATCGCTCTGCTGCTACTGGGCTGGGTAATATTTAAACTAGAACCTGTTTTAATGCCTTTCATTGTAGGCGGCTTGCTTGCTTACCTGGGGGATCCGGTGGCAGACCGGCTTGAAGCCAAGGGCTTAGGCCGCACTTGGGCGGTGGTGGTGTGCTTTTTTGTGCTGAGCGTTTTACTGTTGGGTGTTTTAGTTATCTTAATTCCTTTAGTGCTGCACCAGCTTAAAGTGGTTTATGGGCAGGTACCGGCAATTTTTGAGTGGTTTAAATTGGTGGCACAGCCTTGGCTGATTGAAACACTGGCATTAGAGGCGGATGTGTTCAACGTAGATCATTTACGTGAGCAGATCATTAGCCAGTGGGGGAGCGCGCAAGATGTTTTAGCCTCCTTATTGGGTAAGATAACCTCCTCGGCGGGAAGCTTTATTGGGTTTGTGGTTAATCTGACCTTGGTGCCAGTGGTTGGGTTCTATCTGCTACGTGATTGGGACATATTGATGGCCAAGTTGCTAAAAATGATGCCGATTCGTTTTCAAGGTACTACCCGCACCTTAGGGCGCGAATGTAATGAAGTGGTTGGGGCCTTTTTGCGTGGTCAGCTCTGGGTAATGGCTGCTTTAGCGGTGATTTATGGGATTGGTCTTTGGATTGTTGGTCTTAAGTTGGCCCTGTTAGTAGCGCTTATCGCTGGCTTAGCGAGTATTGTGCCGTACATGGGATTTGCCATTGGTATTATTGCGGCCATGCTGGCAGGGTATTTTCAATTTGGACTCGATTGGCCCCTGTTTTTCATTTTAATTGTGTTTGGTGTGGGTCAGGTCATTGAATCTGTGGTTTTAACCCCCATTCTAGTGGGAGATAAGATTGGACTGCATCCTGTGGCCGTGATTTTTGCCATTATGGCGGGCGGGCAGCTGTTTGGGTTCATGGGTGTGATATTGGCGCTGCCTGTCTCAGCCATTATTGTGGTACTCTTACGCCATATACACGAAATTTATAAAGATACAGAGTTTTATTCGGAAAGCTGATGGCATCAATACAGGTTGTAGAGCAGTTGCCCTTACGAGTGCAATTGCGTGATGAAGCTACATTTGAGAACTTTTACGCCAAGCAAGATCTTGAGGCGGTTGAGCAAATCCAGCTTGCCGCTAAAGGTGAGGGCGAGCAAAGTATTTATGTGAGTGGCCAGGCGGGTTCTGGTTGCAGTCATTTGCTGCAAGCTGCCTGTCATGAGGCTCAGGCCATTGGTCTCAATAGTGTTTACTTGCCGCTAGACGAGCTAGTGGGGTATTCACCGGCTGTATTCGAAAGCCTTGAAGAACTGCCTTTAATCGCGCTTGATAATTTACAAGCCATCGCTGGCGATGAGCAGTGGGAAGAAGCCTTATTTCATATGTTTAACCGGGTTCGAGATGCCGGTGGGCGTATGATTTTTGCGGCTGATAAACCCCTTGAAGATCTCAACGTTAAACTGCCAGACCTACGCTCACGTTTAAAGTGGGGCTTGGTTTATGAGTTTGATGACCCAGATGATGAATTTAAAATTGGCACATTGCAGTTACGTGGACATAACCGCGGTTTAGAAATTACCGCTGATGTTGCCAAGTACGTGGTACGTCAAGTCAATGGGGATATGGAGCAGATGTTTGAGGTACTGCAGCAGCTAGATAACGCATCCTTGAGTGCTCAAAGAAAGCTTACACGGCCTTTTGTTAAGGCCGTGATGGACTGGTAACTTATTTAGTTAGTGTAGTCCTCGATTAACCCTGCTTCTAACAAGCGTGCATAGAGTTCTAGGCATGTGCGCACTTTCTCTTCTGGTACCTTTAAATCCAACAACAAATTGTGGGATAGGTTTTCCAGTTCCTCTTGCAGCTCAGCTTCGTTCATTTGAAATAATTCCGTCATTGGAACAATATCAAAAGGTAATTCAGCGCCATAGGCCCCATATAGGGTATTGAGCCACTTTTCATACATGTAGGGTTCGCTGACGAAGACCGGTTGTTTGTCCACGTCTTCAGATAATTCACGAATAACATCTAAGACGGTTTCACCGACCATTTCGATCTGATCGCGGGTAATACCATGGCGATCTTCATTTGAAGCGTCCCACTGGCTCCATTCGTCTTCTGGGCGGATCATGACATCTTTAAGTTGGCCATCAAAAATAGACCAGCATGCGGCGATGGGATACGCATCTTCTTCGTAACTACTGCTTTCAAGGACTAGAAAACGAGGATATTCCATATACAATCCTGTGCTAAGTAAATTGGAGTAAAAAATGGAAAGACAAGAAAGAGACTTTTACCAGCGTGACGCAGAAGATCAAGCATCTTTTTTAGAGCAAACCTGGTGTAATAACTGCCAACAAGTAGACCTAGGCATGAAAGACCCTGTGGAATACGAATTGGATGGCGTCATTATGATAGAAGGTAAGTGTAAAAAATGTGGTGAAAGTGTCACCACTGAGCTTGCCGACGAAGACGATGATAGTGAGTGGATCGACTAATCTTTCACTAAATTAGGTATATTTAAAAACCTAAGTACATCAAAGCGCCACTGATTCAGTGGCGTTTTGCGTTAGCTATTGGCGTTTTATTAAGCGCGTATAAGTGTTTGATGCAACAAACTGAACCAAGGTTACAATCACGCCAATTGAAGCCAGCGTGCTGTTTTGGGCGCCAAAGGCCGCCAAAATCCAGATGATAAAGTAAACCAAGCAAACATAGCTCATCCAAGCCATGATGTTTTTACTCTTCATGATTAATCCTGGCACCAATACTAACCAAGGGATGCCTTTAATGAGTGTCCATAAAACGCCAATAAACACATCATAAGCGCTGTTGATGACAATGTCAGGGCGATCAAAACTGCCGATGCCCAATAAAATAAACTGCAGGGCAAGGCAGGCTAGTGCTAAGTAATAGCTGGTTTTTAAAATGTTCATTTAATTCTCTAAGCGTTTGGCAAGCGAGGCAATGCGCAGCCCTTGGGCTTGGCAAAGTGCAATCTCATCCTGGCTAAGTGGCAGGTTGCTTTGTTTGCCGGCAAAGTGACTGACGCCATAGGGTGTGCCACCCGTTTGTGTGTCCATAAGTTCAGCTTCTGTATAAGGAACGCCAGCCATTATCATGCCGTGATGTAATAGTGGCAGCATCATGGTGAGTAAGGTGCTCTCTTGACCGCCGTGAAGGCTTGAGGAGCTTGTAAATACAGCAGCTGGTTTGTTGACCAATTCGCCTGTGAGCCACAGATTGGTCGTACCATCCAAAAAATACTTCATGGCTGCTGCCATGTTACCGAAACGTACTGGGCTTCCTAGAATTAAGCCGCTGCAGTGGCGTAGGTCTTCTTCTGTGCAATACAGTGGGCCGCTTTCAGGGATCTGTGCCGTGGTTGCGCTTGTGTCAGCTGAAACGCTTGGCACAGTACGTATACGCGCTTCAACGCCGGCTTTTTCTACGCCGCGGGCCATATGTTCTGCCATGTTGGCCACGGCACCNGAATGGCTATAGTAAAGAATGAGAATATAGGGNCTGNCCACTACAAAATCTCCANTACGTCTTCGGGTGGGCGGCCAAGGCGAGCTTGATCACCATTAATGACGATTGGGCGCTGAATTAATTTTGGCTCGTTTACCATGGCTTGAATTAAAGCGGATTCCGACAAGCTTTTGTCTTTAAGATTTTGGCTTTTGTAAGCCTCTTCTGAGTTGCGCAGAAGTTTACGGGCACTGATGCCCAGTTTATCCAAGACCGATTGAATGGTGTTGGCATCTGGCTTGTCTTCAAGGTAAAGATAAATGTTCGCGCTGATGTTTTTTTGTTCAAGAAGTGCCAGTGTCTCTCTTGATTTAGAGCAGCGTGGGTTGTGCCAGATTTCGATGGTCATAAAAATGGGTACTCGTTGCAAACTAAGCGAAAGCCGTTATTGTACCCATATTGAATAGGAGTGCGAGTTTTGAATGTGAAGGCGTTGGGGCAGTTTTGCTGGTTTTTGGTTTTACGCTTTGAGGGGAATGAAAACCGCAGTAAAGCGGCTGAACTCACATTTGTAACCTTATTTGCCATTGTGCCCTTGATGGCATCAGGTTATGTCATGCTTACCTGGTTTCCGCAATACAGTTCTTTAATTGATACCTTTCACGATTTTATTTTTCAGCATTTTGTGCCCGCATCCGGGGATGCGATTCAGGGCTATTTAAGTGACTTTTCTCAGCAAGCAAAAAAACTCACTTGGATCGGTTTAATTATTTTATTGTTCAGTGCATTGAGTTTAATGATGACCATTGAGCGTTCGTTTAATCAAATTTGGCGTGTGAAGAGTATCCGAGTGGGTAGGCGAGTTTTGTTTTATTGGCTGGTTATTGTGCTTGGGCCGGTTTTTTTGAGTGTCGCGTTTTTGCTCAGCAGTTACCTGTTAAGTTCTCAGTTGTGGGTGGATCACGTGGATTCGGTGTTTCACTTTAATGAGTTGTTATTTAAATGGCTGCCATTTTTGATCTCTATGATTGCTTTAACGGGTATGTATTACTTTTTGCCCAGTTCACAAGTGCGTCTTAAACATGCCTTAGCCGGTGGTTTTTTTGGGGCCATCTGCTTAGAAATTTGTAAGATTGGTTTTGTGAAAATGGTGTCATTTTCACCTTCTTATCAATTGATCTACGGTGCCTTTGCCGTCGTGCCTTTATTTTTATTGTGGATATTTGTGGCTTGGTGTGTGGTTTTACTGGGCGCTGAATTGGTCAGGGCTATGCCCTTTATTCATAAAAGTAGTTACGGTAAACAAGCCAGTGAACTTGATTGGGCTTTAATAATTTTACAGCAATTGCAAAGTACCCACGCTCAACATCGTATTACACGAGAAGAACTCTGTCAGGCACTCACTTTAGTCAATGTGGATGAGTGGGAGTCTGTATTAGTGACGCTCATGGAAGGGGATTGGCTAATAAATCAAGATGATGAACTTTATCTTAATAAAGATTTAGCAATGACCACTGTGGGTGAGTTAAGTGAGCTGATTCACGGTGAGCGCATTAGCAAGCTTGCTGTTGTGGATTCTCATACCAGCTGGTTTGAAACGTTAAACCCTTTATTGTTGTCGTTGCGTGAGCAAAAAAAGGCAGCCCTTGGGCTGCCTATAAAGAAAGTCATTTAATTTGATTAATGGGTTTGGTGGCTTTCACTCAGTGCACGACTAAACTCTGCAAAAGTTTTAGCACCTGGGCTTGGGCTAAAGAAAATATTCAAAGAGCGTGCAATATTACGAGCACTGAATATGCCGCGGATATGGGTTTCGTTTGCTTCTTGTGTGGTGACCAGGATGTATTCGCTGCCAATTTCATTCAGTGTGTGTAGTACGTCGCCAATTTTAGATTTAAGTACATCTTGAATATTTAATGCCGGTAATTCACTTACACAGGTCATTAGGTGACCTATTTTAATTTCATCTCGTGATTTTTTTGTATCGTTTATATATTGGATGGGTTTTTCGCCAGCAATATCTGCAGATGAAATGAGGCCTACAATTTGACCTTCGTTGTTTTCTACCAGTAGTAAACCTGTTTTTTCGTCGGCCATTTTTTTGCTGGCTGCATCTAATGATGTCTTGGTGCTACAAATGGGAGCTTTTTCAAGTCGGTGGTCACTCATGACGGAGATGGCTGAGTCATCTAGGGTGAGTTCTTTAAAGCCCCTGTCTGGGGTGATGCTTTGTGGTTGGGTGCTTAGCTTGCTGAATTTGATGGTTTTATAATTTTCTAGCATGTGAATTCCTCCGCGAACACAAACTAATATTAGTCAATAACCGTCAAAAAGCTTGAGAACTTAAGTAAGCGTGCGTTAAGAATTGTAGTGCCCTGTGGGTAGCGTAACTATTCGGTTACAGATTCAATACATCGCTCTTTGTAGACGCTGCAATAGTCATAGCTTGTTCGATTAATTCATAAGGCACACTTAACTCTAATAGCGTTCGTTGTAAGTGTTCGGCCACCTTATCAAAATGGGCCTCATTTAAACCAATAGCCACAGGCCTTGCATGAGCGGCTCGCATACTGCGCCCTGTGTATTTATTGGGCCCGCCAAACGCCACTGCTAAAAACGCTTTTTGCATTCTCTTTTGACGATCCATGCTGATGCCGTCGAAGAATGGGGTGAGGGCGGGATCATTAATGACTTTGGTATAAAAAATATCTACGGCCGCTTCTAGTGCTTTGTCACCGCCAATTTTTTCGTATAGAGAGGTCATGGGATCATCCTTAATTTTGAGTTACTTAAGGAATAGTTGAATTAAGCCGTTTTACCAGTTTTTCACTGGACAGCGGCTCTGGATATGTTTTTAACAAACCAACGTTTTTGCCAAGCGTTAAATACCTTTTCTGGGTACCAGGTTTTACCTAGGCTTCCGTTGTAGCGCGCTAATGCTCGTGTCCAATTGCCTTTTTCGCGCTTTAGGTAGTGAGCAAGAATGGCGCAGCCGTAACGCAGGTTAGTTTTCAGGTCCATTAGATTGTCATCAGGCCGGCCAATTTCATTGCGCCAAAAAGGCATAACCTGCATATAGCCTTGTGCACCAACATAGGAAAGGGCATAGGGTTTAAAGGCGCTTTCTACCTGTATGACAGCTAATACCATCTCTGGAGGTAAGTTGTGTTCAGAGGCCGCATGGTGCAGGTGTGTAAGAAAGGAGACACGAAAGCCCTTGTCCTTTATGTAGCGAGACAAACGGGCAGACATATCGACCATCCAAACTTCTGCATCAAAGCGGTCATTAAAGCTGCTACTGGTATTAATGGCCTGTTTTAGGTATTGCCTTAATTCTGGATCCACTTGCCCATGGGCAAGGTGAACTGAGAAAAATAAGAGGCAACCTAAAACAAAGCGCATAACTTAACTCAAGCCTAAGGCTGATTTGATGTGAGTTAAGGCGTCAGCAACATTTAGCTCCACAGCGTCTTCTTTTTGCTGGGCGCGGGCCTTATATTCAATGGTGTCATTCTTTAAGCCGCGAGCACTGAACACTAAGCGATGCGGAATACCCATAAGCTCTGCGTCAGCAAACTTCACCCCAGGGCTGGTTTTTTTGTCACGGTCATCCAAGAATACTTCAACACCCAAGTTCGTTAACTCGTTGTATAGGGCTTCACTGTGCTCAGCTACAGCAGGGGATTTGTTTCCATCAATCTGCACAATGGATACTTGGAACGGTGCCAAGGATTGTGGCCAGATGATACCGCGTTCATCGTGGTTTTGCTCAATGGCAGCGGCAACCACGCGAGACACCCCGATACCGTAACAACCCATTGGCATAACAACGCTTTTGCCGTTTTCATCCAGTACTGTGGCGTTCAATGCTTCGCTGTAGGTCGTGCCCAGTTGGAAAATATGACCTACTTCAATGCCTCGTTTGATTTCAAGTGTGCCTTGGCCATCAGGGCTCATGTCACCCTCTACAACGTTACGAATATCTTCAATGCGCGTGATGTTGGCATCACGCTCCCAGTTGGCACCGGTGAGGTGTTTGCCGTCGATATTTGCGCCACATACAAAATCCGCCATGATGGCTGCGCTGCGATCAACAATGGTGTCAATGTTTAGGTTGCATGGGCCAATTGAACCAGGCTTGCAGCCAAGCTGAGCAATGATGTCTTCTTCTTTGGCAAAGGTTAAAGGTGAAGCAATGCCTGTTA
>NYTP01000004.1 GCA_002683575.1 Bermanella sp. | reverse complement strand
TCTTGAGTCTAAAAAAAGTAGCCGATAGGGGTCCATACTTGCAGAACTTGTCGCAAATTGTAAGGCAATGAACCAGCCTATAATGCTGCTTAAAACTAATGATATGGCTATTTCTTTTCTGTTATCACGATAGAACCATATCATTATCATGGATAACCCAATCGATGCTAAGAAAGTACTACGTGCCCCTGTCCAAATCACGCTTGTCCAAAATATTATGAGTAGAAGAGATGAAATAAGGTATTTAGATTGATGATTATTGATAATGGGAAATATTAAAAATGGCAGAATAACGATTTGAAGATAACCAAGGTGACGAATATTGTTTATTAAAGGAGTGCCTTGTACCCAGTTATAATTGTAAGGGTCTTGATTGATATACCATGCGCATAAAATGTAATAAATGATCCATAAAAATGTAAACACAAGAAACCATGCTGTTTTTTCTTGTTTCTGTGTCTGTGATAAAAATACCCATACACTGTATGCAAACATGCAGTGCACTAAATATTCAATTTGCTTAATTAACGATGAGTAAAAGTGTTCACTTAAGTACGCAGATATAACCCCCGATACATGCCAACCCACTAAAGCGGCTAATAGTAAAGCACCTTGTTTGGTTAATCTTGGGTGTTTGCCGAACGCAGCAATAAAAATAATAAATATTAATTCGACTAAGGTGATTACCGCTCCATCAAACCCGGTTTGAGCAAGGTGTGGGAAAAGAATTTTCTGATATAAGCTAAACCAAGGTGTTAGTAGTAAAAAAGCAAGCAGTATCTTGCTTAGTTGGGGTGATATGGCAAACATAAATTCTTCTTATTTTGAATATTAGAGCGGCGGGTTAAACCATGCGCATGGATAAATCCACGGCTTTTATATCCTTGGTTAAAGCACCAATAGAGATAAAATCAACGCCGGTTTCTGCAACGCTTACTAAGGTTTTATCAGTAATGTTGCCGCTGGCTTCGAGTTTGGCTTTACCGTTTGCTTGTTCAACCGCTTGTTTGGTTTCATCAATGGAGAAGTTATCCAGCATGATGATGTCAGCACCGGCGTCTAATGCTTGATTTAATTCATCAAAGCTTTCTACTTCCACTTCAACGGGTTTGCCCGGTGCAATGATCTTGGCTTGTTCGATCGCTTGCTTAATGGTGCCACAGGCATTGATGTGATTTTCTTTGATCAAAAAGGCATCAAACAAACCAATACGGTGGTTATGACAGCCCCCTTGTGTAACGGCATATTTAAGGGCGCTGCGCATACCGGGGATGGTTTTGCGGGTGTCTAGTAGTTTTACTTGGGTGTGGCTCACTTGCTGGCTGTAGTGAAAGCATTTGGTGGCCACAGCCGATAGGGTTTGCAGGAAGTTAAGTGCGGTGCGCTCGCCGGTTAATAAGCTACGAGAAGACCCTTTTAGTTCAAATAAGGTGTCGTTGGCGTTTACTTGCTGGCCATCTTCTACGTGCCAAATAATCTCAACGCCGCTATCGAGTTGCTTAAATACTTCATCAACCCAAGCGCAGCCTGCGATGGTGGCTTGGTCTCGGCTGATAATGCGCGCATGGCTGTGTTTGTCAGCGGGAATGAGTTGGGCCGTGATGTCACCTGAACCTATGTCTTCGGCCAAAGCCTGTGCGACGCCTTGTTGGATATCCGCTTGGATGTGTTCAAGTGTTAGGTTCATGATGGTACTACTTTCAACAATGATCAGTGATAAGGCTAGGCGTCAGGACCTATGGGTCTAGCCATGTATAATTCAGGGCGGCATTTTATACTGATTCCTGCCGGAGTGCACATATCCACAGCCTGATGCTCAATTGTGGGAGGGCTCAGGCCCCAGCCCTTGCCAAAAGGGTTAAATTCATCAATGCTTAGGCCAGATTTTATGTGACAGTGAAACATTGTGAAGATTATTGATCACAAGCTTAAGCAAGCTAAATGGTTGGCCTCACCAAATTATAACTCAAGACCTGATCGGGCTATTTCTATGCTGGTGGTGCATAACATCAGTTTGCCGCCCAAGCAGTTTGGTGGCGGCTACATTGAAGATTTCTTCTGTAACCAGCTAGATTGTCAGGCGCACCCTTATTTTGACGAAATTAAAGCGTTGCAAGTCAGTGCTCACTTGCTGATTAAGCGTGATGGTGCCATGACTCAGTTTGTGCCGTTTAATGAACGGGCATGGCATGCGGGGGTTAGTGAATTTAACGGTGAAACCAATTGTAATGATTTCTCCATTGGTATCGAGTTAGAGGGAGCTGATGATGTGCCCTATACTCAGCGCCAGTATGAAGTTTTATCAGAGGTGACTCAGTGCTTGCAGGCCCATTACCCGCAGATCACGCAAAATAGAATCGTTGGTCACGATCAAATTGCGCCGGGACGTAAAACCGACCCTGGTGAGAGTTTTGATTGGTCTTATTTTCAGCAACTAATAAAAGAAGCAAAATCATGAAGTTCATTGTATTGCTGTTTACGGTTTTATTGCAGCGCCAAACCAAGCATCAAGGGTATCAGCGAAATAATGCATGGTACTTAAGGCTGCTAAAGCCGTTTGAACTAACTGAAATGAGCACAAAGGGTCAGTTGGCGGTTTACTTGGCCTTGGTGATATTGCCTTGTTTTGCGATTAGTTTTGGTTTGTCATTGCTGGGCGGCGTGTTTGGCAGTATGGCTTCTATTGTGATTCAGGTTCTATTGTTTTTATACATCTTGGGTCGCGATGACTTTAGCTCACGTTTTAAAGATTATAAAAACTGCTGGGGCCGACAAGATTATCAAGCGGCCTATCATTGTGCGCAGCAGTTTTTAAGTGTTGAAGAACACACTCAAAGCCAAACCCCTTTGCAATTACATAAAAGTGTTCAGCATGCGGTAGTCAGTGCTTGGTTCAAGCGTTTTTTTGTATTTGCTTTTTGGTTTATCGTGTCAGGGGTTGGCGGGGCGTTATGGTGTTTGCTGACATATTGGTTTTATACCCAATCAAAAGGGCTTTGGGTGAAAAGTTTATTGCACGCTGTGGCTTGGGCGCCGGTTCGCCTGTTGGCCGTGAGTATTGCCCTAGCAGGAGATTTTGTGCATAGCTTTTCAACGGCATCGCGCTTTATGTTGGACTTTGAAAGCGACAGTCAAACCGTATTGCATGAAACCATGTTTAAACATGATGAACGCACGGATGACAGTTTTGACTGCACCCAGGCCATGGGTGAGTTAGAAGAAAGCAATCAACTAATGCAGCGTTGTGCGGTTATCTGGTTGTTAGTGGTTGCCTGTTTAACGGTGTTTGCTGGCTTTTAAAATATTGCGATTGCTTATCGCTATCCATCAAGCTGCTTTAACCCGCTATTTATTTAGCCAGGCAGCACCACGGACACCACTTGAATCGCCGAATTGGTTTTTGACTAACTGGGTTTTTACCTCATCACTAAATACATATTCGCCCCATATTTTTGGCACGTCTTCATATAGGCTATCAATATTGGACAAGCCTCCCCCTAATACAATTACCTCTGGGTCCATGATATTGATCACGCTGGCAAGGCTTTTTGCCAGTCGCCTTACATAGGCCTCATAGCTTTTTTGTGCCTGAGGGTTGTTAAGGCGTTGCGCCATAATTTCATGGCTATTAAGTGTGAGATTAAATTGTAAGTGGGATTGTTGTGTCATGCCTGGGCCGGATAAATAGGTTTCAATGCACCCTTGTTTTCCGCAATAGCAGGGCTGTTTTGGTTCATCTTGATCGCTGGGCCAAGGCAGAGGGTTATGCCCCCATTCTCCGCAAATATGATTTGGCCCTACAATGAGTTGTTGATTGATCACCCAGCCACCGCCTACACCAGTCCCGAGAATAACCGCGAAGACACTAGAACAATTCTGGCCAGCACCATCAACGGCCTCGCTCAAGGCGAAACAGTTTGCATCGTTCTCAAGCTGTACGCTTCGATCTAGAGCTGTCGATAAATCATAACGAAAGGGTTGGCCGATCAAGCAGGTAGTATTGGCATTTTTGATGAGCTTGGTTTCGCTGGACTCACTGCCTGGAATACCAACCCCCAGCGGTGAGTGCTGTATGCCAAGATGTGCTTCGCAGTCATTGACTAGGTGCACAATGGCCTGAATGATAGCCCTATATTGTTCTTTGGCATCAGGGTGTTTGGGTGTTTGAGTGCGGGTGCGGTATAGGCTGTTACCCAAGGCATCCAAAGCGATGATTTCAATTTTAGTGCCGCCAAGGTCAATGCCAAGATAAACATGTGAGGTCATAGGATGTGCGCTGCAAGTTAATCGTCTTGCGCATCATCATAACTGGCAAACATCTCTTTGGCTTGTTCATCGGCTTCGATTAATTCAAACCCAGTACCAAACATGGTGTTGGTGAGTTGGTGGCTCCAGACACTTTTTAAGGTGATTTTACCTGTACGCTTACGGCCGATATTATTGGGAATATCGACAATAGAGAATTCAAAAGTTTCATTTAATGCAATGGCAAGGTAACTGGCCACCATGACGCCGCCTTCGGAGTAATCCACAAGATTGCCCACCGAGCTACCTTCCCCATTAAATACCGATACCATGCAGTGCAGGGATTTACGGGTAAATCGTCGTTGGTCTTTCATCTCACTGGCCCCTTGTCTTCATACCTTATAAGATTAGCCTTTTCATCGGTAATGACAAAACCATGGCCAAATTAATTCCCACCGCGTCTACACACCTTGTTTTAGGCGGTGCTCGCTCGGGCAAAAGTGGTTATGCCGAACAGCAAGCCAAGCAAACCCAGCTCGATGTGGTTTATGTGGCAACCGCGCAAGCCTTAGATGACGAAATGGGGGCGCGAATTAGTCAGCATCAGCAAGATCGTCCCTCTCATTGGCAAACCATCGAGGCGCCATTGAATATTGCCAGTACGATTCGCCAACATAGCCATGCAACATCGGTGGTGCTGGTGGATTGTTTAACCTTATGGCTGATGAATGTGATGCATCATGAGTTAGACCTGTCGGATGCGGTGGATGAACTGCTCATCGCCCTGAATGAAGCAAAAGGGCATGTGATCTTGGTATCTAATGAAATCTCCATGGGGGTTGTGCCCATGGGAGAGTTGTCTCGAAATTATGTTGATAATTTAGGGCGATTGCATCAACGGGTGGCCAAGCAAGCAGAAAAAGTGACACTAATGGTGGCCGGTATTCCCATGGCCGTGAAAGCATAACGTGAACCGTTTATTTTGATTGATATATCGTGAAGGAAAAACAATGTCTTGGTATTTAAGAGAAGCCGCTAAGTATTACGCGGATATAGAAGAGCAGGCCAAACAATACCAGTTAACCCTAACTAAGCCACCGGGTTCGTTGGGGCAGCTAGAGCAGGTGGCTACGCGTTTGGCCGGTTGTCAGGGGGATATCAACCCAAAGCTTGAGAATATTTATATTAGTATTTTTGCTGGTGACCATGGTGTAGCGAATCAAGGGGTTTCTGCGTTTCCGCAAGCGGTAACCACAGAAATGGTGAAAAACTTTGCTCAAGGTGGTGCTGCCATATCGGTACTTGCTCGACAGCTAAATGCCAAGTTTGAAGTGGTTAACCTTGGGACGGTGTTTGAGGTTGAGCGCCATACTCAAATCATTGATGCACGCATCGCGCCTGGTACCCAAGATTTTTCGCAGGTTCCGGCCATGAGCAAAGAGCAGTTAGACGAAGCCTTGGCTGAAGGCTTTGCAGCGGCCAACCGCGCAAAAGATACGGCGTGCGAGTTATTCATTGGCGGTGAAATGGGAATTGCGAACACGACATCAGCCAGCGCTTTAGCCAGCGCCTGTTTGAACATTCCCGCTGCTGACTTAGTGGGCCCAGGTACCGGCCTGAGTGCAGATAAATTGCCAATGAAAGCCAAGGTCATCGAGCAAGCCATTGCCCTGCATAATGCTAAAACACCACTTGAGCAGCTGCAGTGCTTGGGCGGCTTCGAGATCGCAGGGTTAGTCGGTGCTTACATTGGCTGTGCGCAACTTGGCGTGCCCGTGCTGGTGGATGGTTTTATTAGCAGTGCGGCGGCGCTCATGGCGCGGGCCATTAACCCAAGTATTGAGCCTTGGTTGTTTTACAGTCATCAAAGTCATGAGCCGGGCCACCAAACAATTCTAACGGCTTTAAATGCTGAACCTTTACTTAATATCGGTATGCGATTAGGCGAAGGCAGTGGCGCGGCGGTGGTCACAAGTTTGATGCAAAGCGCGGTGGCGCTGCATAATGAAATGGCCACATTTAGTCAGGCCGGTGTCAGTGAGTCGGGAGCGTAATATGAATGAACCACGAAAAACCATTGATTTATTACGCCATGGCGAACCGGTAGGCGGCAATGTTTTTCGTGGTCGTACCGACCATCCTCTTACGGATGCGGGTTGGCAGCAAATGCACGATGCCACCCAGGGCCTAAGTTGGGATGTCATTATTGCTAGCCCTTTGTCTCGATGTTGGGCGTTTGCGCAGCGATTATCTGATGAGCTTGAAATCGAATTATTGCAGGCCGATGGGTTTCGTGAATTCGATTTTGGTATTTGGGAAAACCAACCTATGGATGAAGTGTTTGCTAAAGACTTTGATCGCATTAAAGGCCTCTGGGATGACCCTATGCACTTTGCCTCTCCGCAGGGGGAAAGCGTGTTGGGTTTTGAAGCACGCATCCTTAAGGATTGGTTTGGTTGTTTGTCTCGTAAGGATGAGCGGCAATTGATCATATGCCATGGTGGGGTGATACGCATGTTGCTCAAAGAAATTTTAGGGCTGCCATACCCAAATATTAATCGCTTTAATGTGCCNTTTGCTTCTATGACTCANGTGGGNGTGAACCATGGNGAGCCCTATCATTATCAGCTGTTAAAGCATGGATAAAATCCTAGAAGNCTTGTAAANAAACTACAAAAATATGGTGNATCACTTTATGANTGGTTTTGAATGTNATTTCAAATGGGTGTTTTAATTATGCGTTTGAATAATATTTAAGATNGAAGCCTTTGTNATAAGGGCTTTTGTTCGTTTTGTTGGCTTGAAACAGTAAAATCGACTGACTTTGTAAAAAAACTACAAGCTGGCGCATTTTGCCTTGTTGCGAATCCATAGGCTCCATAGAATCCTTGTCTATACTCATTTAATACTTCTTTATTTTCTGACGACAAGGCAAGGATGGACAATGGACTCCTTTGAACAAGATCAGGACCCCACCGAAACCAAAGAATGGCTCGACTCAATTGATAGCATCATTCGTGAAGAAGGCATCGAACGAGCCCGCTACATTTTAGAACGACTCTCCGAGCGAGCCACACGAAACGGCTTACCCTTACCTTATTCATTTGTCACACCCTATCGCAATACCATTCCTGTATCCGAAGAAGCTAAGATGCCGGGTGATTTATTTTTAGAGCGCCGTATTCGCTCTTTAATTCGCTGGAATGCTTTGGCTATGGTTGTACGAGCGAATCAAACGGGTGATGACCTAGGCGGTCATATTTCCAGTTTCGCTTCAAGTGCTACCTTGTACGATGTGGGTTTTAATTACTTTTTCCGTGCGCCCAATAAAACCAGTGAGAAGTGTCCGCTGGGGGATTTAATTTATTACCAAGGTCACATCTCGCCGGGTATCTATGCGCGCAGTTTCTTGGAAGGGCGTTTAGAGAAAAAACAACTTGAGAACTTCCGCCGTGAAGTGGACGGTGAAGGTTTAAGCTCTTACCCACACCCTCGCTTAATGCCTAATTATTGGCAGTTTCCTACCGTATCCATGGGCTTGGGTCCGTTGCAAGCCATCTATCAAGCACACTTTATGCGTTACATATCTGCCCGTGGTTTAGTGCCACGGCTGGATCGTAAGGTCTGGGCCTTTCTAGGTGATGGCGAATGTGATGAGCCAGAAACGTTAGGTGCCATTAACTTAGCGGGTCGAGAAAAACTGGAAAACTTAATTTTTGTGATCAACTGCAACCTGCAACGTTTAGATGGACCTGTGCGTGGTAATGGCAAGATCATTCAAGAATTAGAAGGCACGTTCCGCGGTGCCGGTTGGAATGTGGTTAAAGTGGTTTGGGGTCGACATTGGGACCCTTTACTGGCACAAGATGATGACGGCTTGTTGCAAAAACGCATGGATGAAGTGGTGGATGGCGAGTTCCAAAACTACAAAGCCAAGGGCGGCGCTTACACAAAAGAGCATTTCTTTGGTAAATACCCTGAACTAAAAGCCATGGTGGCAGGGATGAAAGACGAAGAGATTTATAAACTCAATCGTGGCGGTCATGATCCTTATAAAGTTTACGCCGCGTATCGCCAAGCAGCGGGTCACAAAGGGCAGCCCACTGTGATCCTGGCTCATACCATTAAAGGTTACGGTATGGGTGAAGCGGCAGAAGGTAAAAATGAAGCCCATGGCGTGAAAAAACTCGACATAGAAAGCTTAAAAGCCTTCCGTGATCGCTTTGATATTCCTATCAGTGACAACGATTTAAAAGACGTACCGTATTATCGCCCACCAGAAGACAGCCCTGAAATGGTTTACATGCGTAAGCGTCGTGAAGCATTAGGTGGTTACTTACCGGTGCGCACAGAAAACAACGACCCATTACCGGTGCCACAACTTGCGACGTTTAAAGCGCAGTTAGAAGGCACTGGCGAGCGTGAAATTTCTTCGACTATGGCTTTTGTGCGCATCTTAACGGCCCTTGTAAAAGATAAAGCAATGGGTGAGCGCGTGGTGCCAATCGTGCCTGATGAAGCGCGTACGTTTGGTATGGAAGGCTTATTCCGTCAGGTGGGGATTTACAGCTCTGAAGGTCAGAAATATGAGCCTGTGGATTTTGGCCAGATGATGTATTACAAGGAAGAAAAAGAAGGCCGCATCATGGAGGAAGGCATTAACGAAGCCGGTGCGTTTAGTGCTTGGTTATCGGCTGCTACGTCTTACAGCTCATACGATAAAGCCATGGTGCCGTTTTATATTTTCTACAGCATGTTTGGTTTTCAGCGTGTGGGGGACTTATCTTGGGCGGCGGGTGATTGTCAGGCGCAAGGTTTCTTAATCGGTGCCACCGCTGGGCGTACCACCTTAAATGGCGAAGGTTTACAGCATCAAGATGGCCACAGTCACATATTGGCCAATACCATCCCTAATTGTATTACTTATGATCCCACTTATGCGTTTGAATTAGCGGTCATCATTCAAGATGGTTTGCGTCGCATGTATCAAGAAAATGAGCGGGTTTATTATTACATCACTGTGATGAATGAAAACTATGCTCACCCTGCTATGCCGCAAGGTGCTGAAGAGGGCATCATCAAGGGTATGTATCCGCTGTTAACAGGAGCCGATGGGGATTTAACGGTTCAACTGATAGGCAGCGGTACCATTTTACGTGAAGTGATTGCCGCAAAAGATATTTTAGAAAAAGATTTTAATATCCAAGCCAATGTATGGAGTGCCACCAGTATTAATGAATTAACCCGTGAGGGTCGTAAGGTTGAACGTGAAAATTTATTGCACCCAGGTTCAAAGGAAAAAATACCTTATGTGACACAGTGCCTACAGGATACCCAGGGGCCTGTGATTTGCGCAACGGATTATATGAAGCAATACAGCGAACAACTTCGTGCGTACATGCCAAATGATAAAACCTTTGTCACACTTGGAACCGATGGATTTGGTCGCAGTGATTCGCGAGAAAAATTGCGGGAATTTTTTGAGGTGAACCGATACTTTGTAGTGATCGCCAGTTTGTACGCGCTGATGAAAGAAGGCAAAGTTGAGGCTAAGCAGTTAAAAGCCGCCATGAAAAAATTCGGCATCTCTTCTGACAAACTTGATCCACTTTATCATTAAGGAATAGACCATGGCTCTCACACAAGTAAATGTGCCCGACCTTGGCGGAATTGATGAAGTCGAGGTGATCGAAATTTGCGTAAACGTCGGTGACACACTGGAAACGGAAGACGCACTAATTGTATTAGAAAGTGACAAAGCCACCATGGAAGTCCCCGCACCGTTTGCCGGTTCGGTGAGCGAAATTCTAGTATCGGTTGGTGATAAGGTTAGCTCAGGCACCCATGTTGCCAATATGACGGCTCAAGACGGTGATGCATCGGTTGCGCAAGAGGCGACTAAAAAAGATGAAGTTGTTGAACCTGCAGAGCAAAGCAGTTCAAACGAACCTCAACAAAATGCTCAGCCTACAGAAGCGAAAGGCTCAGCTGGCGAAGCACAAGAAATGGACATTACGGTACCTGATTTAGGTGGCGTGGATGCGGTCGAAATCATAGAGCTATCTGCGAGTATTGGTGATGAGCTCGCGGCCGAAGATAGCTTGATGGTCCTCGAAAGTGACAAAGCCACCATGGAGATTCCAGCGCCGCAAGCCGGTAAGTTATTATCGTTCGCCGTAAAAGTGGGGGATAAAGTCAGTCAGGGAGATGTTGTTGGCAAGATGCAGGTGGCTCAAGCCTCATCGGCTCAATCACCAGAAAGCGCCTCTGTAAAAAAACCGCCCTCACAAAGCGAGGCGGCGAAAGATGCATCGGCCACTGCCCAGCCGGTGACGCCTGCCAACTCAAACGCCAACACGGGTGTGAGTCAGCCTCAAGCTGGGCAAAGTAAAGGTTCATCCGGTCATGTGCATGCTGGCCCGGCGGTACGTAAGTTAGCCCGCGAGCTTGGGGTAGACTTAGTGCAAGTTAATGGGTCTGGGCCTCGTAATCGGATTCAAAAACAAGACCTGCATGACTTTGTGAAACAGCGAGTCAATAATCCTGTTACAGGCCCGCAGACCGTTAAAGGCAGTGATGAAGACTTTTCAAAATACGGTCAGATCTCTGAAAAACCGCTTAATAAAATCAAGCAAGTCACCGCAAGAAACATGGTGGCTAGTTGGAGCACGATTCCTCAGGTAACTCAGTTTGATGAAGCCGACATTACTGAGCTAGAAACCTATCGCAAGCAATCTATGGGCGCTTTATTACCTGAAGGGGTAAAAGTATCGCCACTGGCCTTCATTATGAAGGCATGTGCGAAAGCGTTGCAGGCATTCCCTGAGTTTAATTCTTCCTTGGGATCCAATGCTGACAAGCTTATTCTGAAGCAGTATTACAACATAGGCATTGCGGTAGACACACCAGACGGTTTGTTAGTGCCGGTTGTGAAGGGCGTCGATAGCAAGGGCGTAGTGGATCTTGCCATAGGCAGCTCAGAGCTGGCCAAAAAGGCGCGAGATAAGAAGCTGCCCATGGATGCAATGAGTGGTGCTAGCTTTACCATCTCTAGCCTAGGAGGAATTGGAGGAACCGCCTTTACACCCATTGTAAATGCGCCTCAAGTCGCCATTTTAGGGGTCTCTAAGGCTAGCTTTAAGCCTGTTTGGAATGGAGAAGCGTTCGAGCCTAGGCTGATGCTGCCGCTTAGCTTGTCCTATGATCACCGCGTGATTGACGGTGCGCAAGCGGCTAGGTTTACTCGTTACCTGTGTGAACTGTTAACCGATGTGAGGCACCTGCTTCTATAATTAATAGATGGCAAATTAATTTGTGACATTGCGTAACAGGAAGTACTGAAATCAAGACAGCCCAAAAATATCAGCTACACTTTAATTAGAAGTTGTGAGGAGGTCTGTCTGTGAATGGATTGTTAGCACCCGCTATTGCACTAATGAATAAGCTCAGTTACGCCAAGAAATTTGGCGTAATTAGCATTACTTTTTTTGTTCCTTTGCTATTGCTTAGTTATGCCATCGTTAACCAAACCTATGAGCAAATCGAAAAAGCCCGTGCAGCTAACGAGTCACTTGAAGTGGTTTCAGATGTACTGGATTTAGCGCAAAAAACGGCTACGTTCCGAGATCTTGCTGCTGTTGATGCATTTTACCCTCGCGCCATACTCACTGAGCAAGTGAATACCCTAGAAAAAGGCGTGTTTAAAGCCATTGATGAACTGCAAGCTAAATACCCCGAATCGCCTCTTTCCGAATCCCTAGAGAAAAAAAAGGCCACGTGGCAGAGTATTGTAAAGCGCAGTGGTGAAAATAAGCAGCCAACCATTAATGATCAATATAAGAATAACGCTCAAGTTGTCTTTGATATCATGCATCTGGCAAATAAAGTGGCGCAAGACTCTGGTGTACTTCAAGACACTAATGAAGAAGTCCAATTATTACTTAAATTAATTTTAGTTGAGTATCCAAAATTTCGTTCGGCGTTAGGTGTTGCTCATACCATAGGGGTTTACTCTATTGTTGAGAAATACATTATGACAGGCACCTATGACACCTTGAATGAAACCTACGACCTGCTTGATGCCCAACAAAAAAACATGAACCAAGCACATACAGCTTTGCTGGATGGTTACCCAGAATTAGCGGGCTTGTTTTCAGAGACGTTTAAGATCACAGAGGGAAACATTGAGGCAATAAAGTTTAAACTTGACGAAGAAATTATTTCCGCCATGAGTGTTGCCATTACCTGGCCAGATTACAGTGACTTTTATCAAAGTAAATTATCTCCCTTTCATACCGTTCAAGAGCTGGCACTAGAGGAAATTAGCAGTATTTTAGATGAACGTATTAGTGAGCTAAGCAGTAAACTGATTTTGGTTGTCGTGGCCATCGCGTTAGTCATGCTGTTGATTGTGTATTTATACGCCGCTTTCTTTTGGTCTGTTCGCAGCACTGTTGGTCAATTTCATAGTGCGGCTCGAGAAATTTCTCGGGGGGATATGCGAATCAGGGTCGAAGTTGAATCAAAAGATGAGATGGGTGAGCTCACCAGTGAATTTAATGTCATGGTTGAGAAAATTCACTCACTTTTACAAGCAGTACAAAAAACCGCTACAGAAGTTGGGCAAAGCATGACCTTAGTCGGTGGCAATGCAGAGCAAAGTAATAAAGCAGCAAATGAGCAGCTGCATCAAACCGAGCAAGTTGCATCTGCCATTACAGAAATGGCTGCCACCGCAGAAGAAGTAAATCGACAGAGTGAAGATGCGGCTAATTTCGCAGCCGATGCAACTAGCCAAGCCGGCAGTGCCAATGACGTGGTAGCAGAAACTTTAAGCCAAATTAATACATTGGCGGATGAAATCGTTCATAGTACAGAAGTCATCAATCAACTTTCAGAGAACTCAAGTAACATTGCCAGCATGTTGGCGGTAATAAAGGGGATTGCAGAGCAAACGAACCTACTTGCATTAAACGCGGCTATTGAAGCGGCACGAGCAGGAGAGCAAGGGCGCGGCTTTGCTGTTGTGGCCGATGAAGTGCGCACACTTGCCAGTCGTACCCAAACCTCGGCACAAGAAATAGATGAAGTCATGACCACCATTCATAGCGGTATCAGTGATGCTGTGAATGTAATGGGTAAAAGCCATCAAATGGCACAAAATACAGTTGAATCATCTTCAAGAGTGCGAACCGCTCTGGATGAAATTGTCACCATGGTGAAAAGTATTGCGGATATTAATGGGCAAATATCGGTATCCGCAGACGAGCAAACACAGGTAGCGAAAGCCATTGATGAAAATGTAGTGAAGATTAATGATTTAGGCCGAGCCACAGTGGATGACTCAGAACATACTGTGAAAGCGATCAAAGAAGTCGTAGCGTTAACGCAGTCGCTGCAAGAAAAACTGCAGCGGTTTCAGGTTTAAGCTGAATTAAAAGATTAATAAAGCCGAGCTGATTAAATACTCATCTCGGCTTTTTATTTTCAGAAAAGAATATTACTGTTTAAAAATAATCTTATTAGGGTTTAAATTTGTTTCTATAAATGCAATTTCAGTGTTAGTGCTTGGGTCGAACTTAT
>NYTP01000003.1 GCA_002683575.1 Bermanella sp. | reverse complement strand
CTTGAGATGCTTAAAGAGATTGGTGAGCGTGTTAAAAACACTTACCTTGAAGATAAGTCTCAAGCGTTCAATACCGCGCGTATCGAAGCCCTTGAGCTAGATAACTTGTATGAAGTGGCTCTAGCAACTGCGATTGCCGCTGAAGAGCGTAAAGAATCTCGTGGTGCTCACGCACGTAACGATTTTACTGAGCGTGATGATGAAAATTGGTTGTGTCACTCATTGTACTTCCCGCAAGATCAAAGCATCAAAAAACGTGCTGTGAACTTTGCGCCGAAAACAATGCCTGCGTTCCCACCAAAAATTCGTACATACTAAGAGTGGGGGAGAGAGAATATGTTAGTTAGCGTATATCGTTACAACCCAGAGACCGATGCCGCACCTTATATGCAGGATTACGAGATCGAAATCCCGGGTGGCAAAGACTTAATGGTGCTGGATGTTTTGGCACTGGTTAAAGAGCAAGACTCTACTTTGGCTTACCGTCGCTCATGCCGTGAAGGTGTGTGTGGTTCAGATGGTATGAACATTAGTGGTAAGAATGGCTTAGCCTGTGTGACACCCATCTCAGAAGCGGTTAAAGGCAATAAGTTAGTATTACGCCCGTTGCCAGGTCTTCCGGTTATCCGTGACTTGGTTATTGACATGAGTTTGTTCTACCAGCAGTTTGAGAAAGTGAAGCCTTTCTTGCAGAACAATACTCCGGCACCGGCTATCGAGCGTTTGCAGTCACCTGCTGAGCGTGAAAAGCTAGATGGTCTTTACGAGTGTATCTTGTGTGCATGTTGCTCAACTTCATGCCCATCTTTCTGGTGGAACCCTGAGAAATTCATTGGTCCTGCTGGTTTGTTACAAGCTTATCGCTTTTTAGCAGATAGCCGAGATACAGCCACTCAAGATCGCCTAGATGGCTTAGATGATCCATTTAGTGTCTTCCGCTGTCGTGGCATCATGAACTGTGTGAGTGTTTGTCCTAAAGGGTTGAACCCAACTAGAGCAATCGGTCATATTCGGAACATGTTGTTGTCTCGCGAGATCTGATCAAATAAAAGGGGCTTTTTAGCCCCTTTTATCTATGTGTCTTATGCAATATGAGATTTAATACGTCAGCATGACGTAAAAAAAGTATAAAAAAAAAGCCCTTTAGCATCATATTTGCTAGGCTGTTATAAAGATACCAACAGGGAATCGGGTAACCCCCGTATTACTTGAAAAACTTCAGACCATATCCGGTCATCTGTGATCCACAGCAGGGGAGTTTGGAAAGTAGTGACCCTAGACATAATTTAAAGGTGGTTTTGTCATGCACGAAGGCTCGATGGAGCAGCTATGGAGTACGTCCCAACTGGCTGGAGGGAACGTTGCCTACATAGAAGAATTATACGAACTTTATCTTACAGACCCAAATGCGGTCTCTGAACAATGGCGAAGCTATTTTGCCAGCTTGCCTCGAGCAGAAGGTGGTGGCTTAAACGACATACCTCATGCCCCTATTCGTGAGCAATTTGTTCTCATTTCAAAAAACCAGCGACATGCTGGCACCGCAACTCAGAGCCAGGTTTCAAGTGGCTATGATCAAAAACAGTTGCGCGTATTTCAACTTATTAACGCTTATCGTTTCCGTGGCCATCAGCATGCCAAGCTTGATCCTCTAGGGATTATGGAACGTGAGCAAGTCCCTGATTTAGACCTTCGCTTCCATGAGTTATCTGAAGCGGACATGGACAGCATTTTCCAAACGGGTTCTTTGTTTATTGGTAAAGAAGAAGCCCCTCTTTCTGAAATTATTGAAGCGCTTGATAAAACCTACTGCCAAACGGTGGGCGCTGAATTTATGCACATTGTTGATACGGCTGAGAAACGTTGGTTTCAACAACGCATCGAAAGTGTGCGCTCAAAACCTGAATACAGTGATGAAGCGAAAAAGCATTTATTAGAACGTTTAACCGCTGCTGAGGGTCTTGAGAAATACCTTGGCTCAAAATATCCAGGCGTAAAGCGCTTTGGCCTAGAAGGCGGTGAATCCTTAATCCCTATGATGGATGAGTTGATTCAGCGTTGTGGTGCCTATGGTGCAAAAGAGATTGTCATTGGTATGGCTCACCGTGGTCGCTTAAATTTATTAATTAATACCTTGGGTAAAGCCCCTGCGGATTTATTTGATGAGTTTGATGGTAAAGCGCAGTTCGATCACTCCGGTGACGTTAAGTACCACCAAGGTTTCAGTTCAAATGTATTAACCCCAGGCGGTGAAGTGCATTTGGCCTTAGCATTTAATCCGTCTCACCTTGAGATTGTATCCCCTGTTGTTGAGGGCTCCGTTCGTGCTCGTCAAGATAGACGTGGTGATGCGATTGGTGAAACCGTCGTGCCTGTTGCTATTCACGGTGACTCGGCTTTTGCCGGTCAAGGTGTGGTAATGGAAACCTTCCAGATGTCACAGACCCGTGGTTANAAGACGGGTGGCACGATTCATATCGTCGTGAACAACCAAGTGGGCTTCACCACNAACCGCCGTGAAGATGTNCGATCGACTGAATATGCCACNGACGTGGCCAAGATGGTTCAAGCGCCTATCCTACATGTGAATGGTGATGACCCTGAAGCGGTTTTATTTGTGACTCAATTAGCGGTGGATTACCGCAATGAATTCCACAAAGACGTTGTCATCGATTTGGTTTGTTATCGCCGTCGAGGCCATAATGAAGCAGATGAGCCATCTGCCACTCAGCCTTTGATGTATAAAGTTATCAAGGCAATCAAAACAACCCGTACGCTTTATGCTGAAACATTAAATCAAAGCGGTGTGGTTGATGATGCGCTGATTAAATCAATGGATGAAGACTACCGTAATGCGTTAGAAGCCGGCAAGCATGTTGTTAAAAGCTTGGTGACCGAGCCTAAATCGGAAATGTTCGTGGACTGGGCGCCTTATCTTGGCCATGACAATAACATCACGGTTAGCACTCAATTTAACCTCAAGCGTCTACAAGAGTTGGCGAATAAGATTCAAGATGTACCTGAAGGGTTTTCGGTGCAGCGCCAAGTTAATAAAATCTTAGAAGATCGTCGTAAAATGGCGGCGGGTGCTCTACCTATTAACTGGGGTTTCGCTGAAACCATGGCGTATGCCACGTTACTTGATGAAGGTTACCCAATTCGATTAACCGGCCAAGATGTTGGTCGTGGTACCTTCTCTCACCGACATGCGGTTTTACACAATCAAAAAGACGGTATGTCTTATTGTTCTTTGCAAAATATTAGTGAAGACCAGCCTACTTACACTATTCATGACTCCTTGTTATCTGAAGAAGCGGTGCTGGGTTTTGAATATGGCTATTCGACAACCACACCTAACCTGTTAGTAATTTGGGAAGCCCAATTTGGTGACTTTGCTAACGGTGCTCAAGTAGTGATGGACCAATTCATATCAAGTGGTGAACATAAGTGGAGTCGCCTGTGCGGTCTAACTATGTTGTTACCTCACGGTTATGAAGGTCAGGGGCCTGAACACAGCTCTGCACGCTTAGAGCGTTACTTGCAATTATGTGCCGAGCACAATATGCAGGTTTGTGTGCCGTCTACGCCGGCTCAAATTTTCCACCTATTACGTCGTCAAACGATTCGTCCTTTGCGCAAACCACTTGTGGTAATGTCGCCGAAAAGTTTACTGCGTCATAAAGAAGCGATTAGTACACTAGAAGAGCTGGCTGAAGGTTCTTTCCAAACGGTTATTCCCGAAGTTGAAGATGTGAATCCAAAAGATATCACTCGTCTTGTGTTGTGCAGTGGCAAGGTTTATTACGATCTAATGGATCGACGCCGCGCAGAAGAAATGAAGCATGTTGCTATTGTTCGCATTGAGCAGTTGTATCCCTTCCCTGAAGAAGAGTTGTTTGCTGCGATCTCAAAATATAAAAATTTAAAAGAAACAGTTTGGTGTCAGGAAGAACCAATGAACCAGGGTGCTTGGTATAGTTCTCAGCATCACATGCGCCGAGTGGTTAATCAGCATGGTTCAAGTTTGTATTTAGATTACGCAGGTCGTGAGGCTTCTGCTTCGCCAGCTGCTGGTTATATGGCGTTGCATTTAGAGCAACAAGAGCAATTGATCAAAGATGCACTGGGCTTATAAGTCCAAGCGAACAACGAATTAGGAATAGTAGACATGAGTAATGAAATTAAAGCACCGGTTTTCCCTGAGTCAGTTGCCGATGGCACAATTGCCACTTGGCATAAGCAAGTAGGCGAGCAAGTAAAGCGTGATGAACTGCTGGTCGATATCGAAACAGATAAAGTTGTTTTAGAGGTCGTTGCCCAAGCTGATGGCGTGCTTAAGGAAATCATTAAGCCTGAAGGCGAAACGATTCTAAGTGCGGAGGTTATTGCGATATTTGAAGCCGGTGGAGTGGGTGACTCTGCCCCTGCCCAACCTGCTGCTGATTCTTCAGCGGATGAATCTGCTGACGCAGAAGCCGATGATGTGAAAGTTAACCCAGCTGCACGTAAGTTAGCTGAAGAAAAAGGTGTGTCTCTTTCTGATGTTAAGGCAACCGGTAAAGATGGCCGTATTACAAAAGAAGATGTACTGAACCACCTTAAAGCGCCAGCGCCTCAAGCCGATGCACCACAGGCACCGGCTGAAAGTGCACCTGCTCAAGCACCTGCTAAGCCAGCCCCAGCTGCGGCTCCAAGCTTCAATCCAGGTGAACGCGCTGAGAAGCGTGTACCAATGACGCGTTTACGTTCAACCATTGCAAAACGTTTGGTATCTGCTCAGCAAAATGCAGCCATGCTAACGACTTACAATGAAGTGGACATGAAAGCCGTCATGGAATTGCGTAAGCAGTACAAAGACATGTTCGAGAAAAAGCATGATGGTGCACGCCTAGGATTTATGTCGTTTTTTGTAAAAGCCGCTACAGAAGCATTGAAGCGTTTTCCGTCAGTAAACGCATCAATTGACGGTAACGATATTGTATATCATGGTTATCAAGATATCGGCGTAGCTGTATCCACAGAAAAAGGTTTAGTAGTGCCGGTTCTTCGTGATGTGGATGCCATGGGCCTAGCTGATATCGAGCGTGGAATTGTGGATTACGCAGGAAAAGCCCGTGACGGCAAACTGGGCATTGAAGAGATGCAGGGTGGTACATTTACCATTACAAATGGTGGAACGTTTGGGTCATTAATGTCGACGCCTATTTTAAACCCGCCACAAACTGCTATCTTGGGAATGCATAAGATTCAAGATCGTCCAATGGCTATAAATGGCCAAGTAGAGATTCGCCCCATGATGTACCTGGCACTATCTTATGATCACCGCATGATTGATGGCAAAGAGGCCGTTCAATTCTTAGTGACGATTAAAGAATTGTTAGAAGATCCAGCCCGTATTTTACTGGATATTTAATTTTACCAATTTGAAAGCTCGGTTAAGCACTGAGTTTGATTGAAATTTAAGTTATGCCCCTAAACGGACATAAAAGGAAGAATCATGGATAAGTTTGATGTAATTGTAATTGGTGGTGGTCCTGGTGGTTATGTTGCAGCGATTCGTGCTGCGCAACTGGGTTTGAAAACTGCATGTATCGACAAATGGCTAAATGCAGACGGCAAGGGTGTATTTGGTGGTACGTGCTTGAACGTGGGTTGCATCCCTTCTAAGGCGCTACTTGATAGCTCTCATAAGTATGAAGAAGCTAAGCACAACTATGATGTACATGGTATTAGCGTAAAAGATATTTCAATTGATGTACCGGCGATGTTGGAGCGCAAAGACACCATCGTTAAAAACTTAACTCAGGGTGTGGCCGGCTTGTTTAAAGCCAATGGTGTTACGCCACTTGAAGGCTTTGGTAAATTACTAGCGGGTAAAAAAGTTGAGTTTACAAATCATGCGGGCAAGGTTGAAACACTGGAAGCGGATAATGTCATTCTAGCAACGGGCTCCGTTCCGGTTGAAATTCCACCGGCGCCTCTAACAGAAGGGGTGATTGTTGACTCCTCAGGTGCACTTGAATTTTCTGAGATACCTCAACGTCTTGGTGTGATTGGGGCGGGTGTAATTGGTTTAGAGCTTGGCAGCGTTTGGAATCGTTTGGGTTCTCAAGTAACAGTACTTGAAGCACAAGATAAATTTTTGCACCTTGTAGACTCTCAAGTGGGCAAAGAAGCTGCTAAGCAGTTTAAAAAGCAAGGCATGGATGTCTTGTTAGGCGCTCGTGTGACGGGTACTGAAATTAAGGGTAAAGGCAAGAAACAAGAAGTGGTTGTGTCTTACTCTGATAGCGAAGGCGAAAAAAGCATTACGTTTGATAAGTTGATCGTTGCTGTTGGTCGTCGTGCTTATACTGAAAATTTATTATCTGGTGATTGTGGCGTTAACCTAGATGAGCGCGGTTGCATCTATGTAAATAGTCGCTGTGTTACTGATGCTCCAGGTGTTTATGCGATTGGTGATGTCGTGCGCGGCCCCATGCTTGCGCATAAATCATCAGAAGAAGGTGTCATGGTTGCTGAGCGTATTGCGGGTCATAAAGCTCAAATTAATTATGACTGCATTCCATCTGTTATTTATACCCACCCAGAGATTGCTTGGGTTGGTAAAAGTGAAGATGAACTTAAAGCAGATGGTGCTAAGTATAATGTAGGTACCTTCCCGTTTGCTGCGGTTGGGCGCGCAATGGCATCAAATGATACCGCTGGTTTTGTAAAAATTATTGCCGATGCTGAAACCGACACCATCCTTGGAGCCAGTGTTATTGGCCCAAGTGCGGGTGATTTGGTGCAGCAAGTGGTGATTGCCATGGAATTTGGCTCTAGTGCAGAAGATTTAGGTATGATGGTTTTCTCTCATCCTACTCTTTCTGAGGCAGTACATGAAGCCGCCCTTGGGGTTAATAATCATGCGATTCATAAAGCGAATCGTAAGCGCAAATAGCGCAAGAAATAAGCGGGTTAGGGACATTCCTAGCCTGTTTTAACCCTGACTTGCATGGTTTTCACCTCGGTAGTGTCTTTTATTCTAGGTTTTTGTTATAACAAAAACCTATAAGGCGCACTGAATCTTTTTGGTGCGTGTTTTTCAACGAAGAAAGCACGACGAGGTCATCATGAATTTACATGAATATCAGGCTAAGCAGCTTTTCGCCGCTTATGGTTTACCTGTGTCACAAGGGGTAGTTGCCACTTCGCCTGAAGAGGCTGCAAATGCAGCTGATAATGTTCCCGGTAGTGCGTGGGTTGTTAAAGCGCAGGTTCATGCTGGTGGGCGGGGCAAAGCAGGCGGCGTAAAAGTTGTTTCAAGCAAAGATGACATCCGAGCATTTGCGGAACACTGGCTTGGCCGTAATCTAGTTTCCTATCAAACCGATGCAGGTGGTCAGCCTGTCCATCAAATCCTAATTGAAGAATGTACCGATATTGAGCAAGAACTGTACCTTGGTGCGGTGATTGATCGTGCGTCTCAGCGCGTTGTTTTTATGGCCTCAACAGAGGGTGGCGTTGAGATTGAAAAGGTCGCACATGAAACACCCGAAAAAATACTGAAAGCCGAAATAGATCCTCTAACGGGGGCCCAACCTCATCAAGCTCGTGAGTTAGCGTTTAAGCTTGGCCTTAAAGATCACCAGATCAAACAGTTTACTCAAATCTTTCTAGGTCTTTCTAAGCTGTTTTTTGAGAAAGATTTGGCTTTGTTAGAAATCAATCCACTGGTGATTACAAAAGCAGGGGATTTGCATTGTCTGGATGCAAAAATCAATATTGATGGAAACGCTCTTTACGCCCATAAAGACCTACAAGCCATGCACGACCCATCGCAGGATGATGCCCGTGAAGCGGAGGCTGCTAAGTGGGAACTTAACTATGTGGCGTTGGATGGCAATATTGGTTGTATGGTTAACGGTGCCGGCCTAGCCATGGGCACAATGGATATCATTAAATTACACGGTGGCGACCCAGCTAACTTCCTGGATGTTGGTGGCGGTGCAACAAAAGAACGTGTAGCAGAAGCGTTTAAGATCATCCTCTCTGATGACAAAGTCCAAGCTGTACTAGTAAATATTTTTGGTGGGATTGTGCGTTGCGACATGATAGCCGAAGGCATTATTGGGGCGGTTAAAGAAGTGGGTGTGAAAGTACCTGTTGTTGTGCGTTTAGAAGGTAATAATGCAGAGCTGGGCTCGAAAAAACTGGCAGAAAGTGGCTTGGATATTATTGCGGCCACAAGTTTAACCGATGCCGCACAGCAAGTGGTTAAAGCAGCAGGAGGCAAATAATATGAGCATTTTAATTGATAAAAATACCAAGGTTATTTGCCAAGGTTTTACTGGATCTCAAGGTTCGTTTCACTCTGAGCAAGCCATTGAATACGGTACAAAAATGGTCGGTGGTGTCACGCCTGGTAAAGGGGGGACAACCCACCTAGGTCTACCTGTTTTTAATACTGTGAAAGAAGCCGTTGAGCAAACAGGTGCCGAAGCATCTGTCATTTATGTGCCGGCGCCATTTTGTAAAGATTCAATTTTAGAAGCGGCCAACGGTGGAATTCAGCTTATTGTATGTATCACCGAAGGGATTCCAACCCTTGATATGATGCTTTGCAAAATGCGCTGTGATGAATTGGGTGTCACGCTTATTGGGCCTAACTGCCCTGGTGTGATTACACCTGGTGAATCTAAGATCGGAATCATGCCTGGTCATATTCATAAACCCGGTAAAGTTGGTATTGTTTCTCGTTCTGGGACGCTTACCTATGAGGCGGTAAAACAAACCACGGACCATGGCTTTGGCCAATCTACGTGTGTGGGAATTGGTGGTGACCCGATCCCTGGGTCGAGTTTTATTGATATTCTAAAGCGCTTTGAAGAGGATCCAAAAACTGAAGCCATCGTTATGATTGGTGAAATTGGTGGTACGGCTGAAGAAGAGGCAGCCGAATTCATTAAGCATAATGTGACTAAACCGGTCGTTTCTTATATTGCTGGTGTCACAGCGCCTGCTGGTAAACGCATGGGTCATGCAGGTGCCATTATAGCAGGGGGCAAAGGAACCGCGGCTGAGAAGTTTGAAGCTTTGGAAGCGGCCGGTGTGAAAACCGTACGCAGCCTAGCAGAAATAGGTCAGGCATTAAAAGACAAAGCTGGCTGGTAATATTTCATAATCTAGATCAATTAAGCCCTCAATAGAGGGCTTTTTTATGCCTTGTATTTAAGCTTCATGACATAAATCAGTAGCGTGATATTAAAACAGGGGTAATTTATCCCCTCAATTGCGACGGTTTAACGAAAAGGAGCTGGCATGGTACTGAAAACCCATGGTCTAACGATAGGTATTGAACGAGTAGAAAATGATATTTTCATTTCACTTAAAGCCGTAGGTACATTAACCCATGACGATTACTTAGCCATTACGCCTTTAATTGAGCGTGCGCTAGAAGCCATTGAACACCCTAATGTGGATGTTTTGTTTGATGCAACCCAGCTTGATGGTTGGGAGTTAAGAGCTGCATGGGATGATTTAAAGCTTGGACTTAAGCACGGTAAAGCTTTTCAAAATGTGGCCATATGCGGTAATAAGCGCTGGTTGCAAGTGGCTGCAAAAGTCGGAAGCTGGTTTATATCGGGTGACGTAAAATACTTCGATGACATACAAGAGGCACTTCAATGGATTACCAATTCACCTGATGAATAGTTAATTACCATAAAATATCTTTGCTTTGCCAATCCTTGAAGCTGAGCTGGCCGTCAACTTCCAAGTTTTGAATAATCTCTTCGAGGGAAGTGGCAACAAACTCTGGTGAAAACAACTTACCTTTGGGGACATTTTTCTGAAAAGGTTTGCTAAGAGGGGTATCTGTTGTGCCGGGGTGAAACGCCAGTATTTTTACACCTTTCGCTCGTTTGGCGTATTCTACGCAAGCATTTTTTAAGAGCATATTAAGGGCGGCTTTGCTGGCTCGATAACTGTACCAGCCACCAAGGTTGTTATCGCTAATGCTGCCTATTCTTGCACTGAACACGGTAATCGTACAATTTTGTTGTCTCAAAATAGGCAGCAGGGCTTGAACCCATAATATGGGTGTTAATGTATTACTGTGTAGGACAGACATGAACGATTCGGGATCAAGATCTTCGATCCGTTTTTCAACTTTAATATTGTCGTTTTGCAAAACCCCATTACAAATGTACACCCGATCAATAGAACCTAGGTTAAGGTCTTTAATCTGTTGGATAACCTTCGCAATGCTGGTGGGTGAGTAATCAGATGTGAATCCATGTATGACAGGGTTGGATTGATCTGGAAGCTTCCGAGACACCGTAATGATATTTTCAGCGTTCGCATGGAGGCTTTGTATGACAGCTTGAGCAATTGCGCTTCCTGCCCCAATAATAATGCTATTCATGTTGGGCCTTTTTGCCTTTTTTCTTCAAGCGGTAAGTATGAAGGGGAAACAATACCGCAGTTATAGTGTGGCGATATTTAGCAAAAAATTTATAACTGGGTTTTAAAATTACACGTAACCATCTCCACTTTAAAGGTGCGAACCATCTTCCCATGCCAACTGTCTCCCATAAAGTATAAGTGGCATCGATACCGGTTTTAAACTCACCATTTGATCGCTGTACATGGAGAAGGTCATCTAGCTTTTGCTTTTCAAGGTTTGGGTATTTATCGCTAAAATTTCCATCATGAATGTTTTCAAATGCGATATGACCGTCAGTGTCTTTATTTTTTAAGTGGTTAATTTCCCAACTGCACAAAGGGCAAGTGCCATCATAGAAAACGGTGATCTGTTTATCTTGTTTAGACATTTAAAGTACCGCCTCAATATCTTTGGTAAGAGTGGCGGAAGTTGGCTTGATCCAGCTGTCATAACGCTTGATAACATTTCCCTTTGCATCCACAAGGTACTTGTTGAAATTCCACTGAGGCTCCCCTTGTTTGGCATTTAAATGTTGAAAGATAGGGTGAGCATTTCTTCCTTTAATAGTGATGGGTTTGCTCATTAGGAAACTCACCCCAAAATTACGATAGCAAACATCCGCCGTTGCCGCTTCATTATCAGCTTCTTGATTAAAGCTGTTAGAGGGAAAACCGACAACCACCAAGCCTTGGTCTTTGTACTTTTGATGGATGGCTTCAAGGCCCTTGAATTGCTTTGTGTAGCCGCAATGGCTTGCGGTGTTGACGATGAGCATAGGTTTATTTTGCACAGAACTACAAAGCTGAACGATCTCAGAGCTATGCAGCTTATCGATATTCGTATCCAGCCAAGTAGGGCACGAAGAATAAGCCACCGACGGCAGGCTTAAAAGTATTGCTAACCATATATGTTTCATAATTCACCCCACTGATTAGCTATTTATACGCATCCTTTATTTAAATGGATTCTAGGTCAATGGGGTGAATATGGCTGGTTTATGCTAGATCTTTCATAATGAGAGTATAGGGGTTATCAATATAACCTTTTGGCTTAGGAATAAGTACCTTGATGCCTGAGCCTTGAGCAATAGATTTGGGCTGTTGTTTGGTATCCAACATGCCTTCAAGGGTAAAGCGAAAGTTACCATTAGGCGACATGAGCTCCAGTTGATCACCTTCTTCAAAGTGGTTTTTAACATCAATGGTTAGGTAATCCGGATGAATATTTTGAATCACCTCGCCCACGAACTGTTGCTTGGTACTCTCGGAGGTGCCTCGTTCATAGTTTTGATACTCGTCGTGCACATGGCGACGGTAGAAACCTTCGGTATAGCCTCTGTTTGACAGAGCCTCTAGGGTATCCATTAGGTCTTTATTGAATGGGATGCCAGCTTCGGCATCATTAATAGCTTGGCGGTAGGTTTGAGCGGTTCTGGCGGCATAATAATGACTTTTTGTGCGCCCTTCGATTTTTAATGAGTGCACGCCCATTTTTACCAAACGCTCAATATGCTGTATGGCACGTAAATCTTTTGAGTTCATGATGTAGGTGCCATGCTCATCCTCAAAGGCAGGCATGAGCTCACCTTTGCGCCCAGGCTCTTCAAGCATATAAAGACCATCTTCTGGCTGACCGATACCCAGAGTGGGTTGTGGTTGCCAGACTTTAGCGGGTTCTTTTAGGATGATGTCACCTTGATCATTTTGCTGGGCTTCATGGGTCTCATACTTCCAGCGACAGGCGTTTGTGCAGGTACCCTGGTTTGGATCACGCTTGTTGATGTACCCGCTGAGTAGACAGCGCCCTGAGTAAGCAATGCAAAGTGCCCCGTGCACAAAGACCTCCAGTTCCATGTCAGGGACCTGCATGCGAATCTCTTCAATTTCATCCAGAGACAGTTCTCTGGACAGGATCACCCGTTCGATACCTTGTGCGTGCCAAAATTTTACGGCTGCAAAATTAACGGTATTGGCTTGAACACTTAAATGGATAGGCATGTCTGGCCACTTCTCTTTTACCATCATGATCAATCCTGGGTCAGACATAATCAGCGCATCTGGTTTCATGGCCACCACGGGTTCAATGTCCCGGATGTAGCTGTGAACCTTTTTGTTGTGTGGTGCTATGTTGCTGGCCACATAAAACTTTTTGCCTTGTAGGTGTGCTTCTTGGATACCGGTGTTGAGCTGCTCTAAACCAAAATCATTGTTGCGTACTCTTAGGCTATACCGAGGTTGGCCCGCATAAACGGCATCCGCCCCATAGGCAAAGGCATAGCGCATATTCTTTAAGGTACCCGCTGGGCTGAGTAATTCGGTTTTCATGTTGGGCCTGCTTATATAAATGGCGGCATTTTACCCATAAGAAATTTAAGGGCTTTGACGGGTGTCAATGACAGGTAACACTGTGACCCTATGGAGTGGGGTGGCTTATCCTAGTAATGGGCTAGGTTATTGTTTAAAATGGGCCAATAATGAGTACACAATATGAGAGTTAATTTATGTCTGAGATAATTGATCAAATTAAAGAGCAGATCGAATCAAATGATGTCCTAATCTACATGAAGGGCAACCCAAACCAGCCTCAGTGCGGATTCTCTGCTCGTACTGTTTCAGCTTTGATGGAATGCGGTAAGCGTTTTGCCTATGTTGATGTGTTGTCAAACCCTGATGTGCGCGCAAATTTACCAGCTTACGCTAACTGGCCAACATTCCCTCAGTTGTGGGTAAAAGGTGAACTAATAGGTGGCTGTGATATCGTGACCGAGATGGCTGAAAGCGGTGAGTTGAAAAAACTGATCGACGCAGCCGTCCCTGACGAAGCCTAATTCAGCGTTGATCAAAGAACCGCCCAAGGGCGGTTTTTTTATGTCCAAATATTACTAGGGTATGAAACAAGCTAGTCAATACAAGGCTTAGAGCCTGTTGTCATATTACTGTAACAATTAAAAGTTAGCCTGCCAGCAATTAATAATGAGTAGGCCCCGCATGTTGATCAAACCCCATTTTCTTCTTTTTTTAGTCAGTTTCTTCTTTCTTGCTTGTGCCAATGCTTCAGTTTCTAATCAGCAAGAAATTCGCTGGTCTCAAGCGATGACCGCCATTGACGCGCCGGTTACGTCATTTGATGGTTTTCAAAGCAATGACTCGTTGGTCACGTTATTTACCATTCATGGTTCCAATACCGTAGGGGAAAGTTTAGCCCCTAATATGCTCATCTCTTATCTAAAGTCTAAGGGAGCCAAGAATGTTCGCTTACAGGCTTCAGGTGTTGCCAATGAAAGTGTTGTAAAAGGCGATCTGCCGGCTTTAGGTAAAACGGTGCAGGTGGCTATTGCGGCCCATGGCTCCAGCACCGGTTTTAAAGGTTTAATGAATGGCAGTGCCGATGTATGGGCATCATCTCGACGCGCTAAAGAAAAAGAAGTGCAAGCGGCAATCGAGGTGTCTAATTTATTAGAACCTGAATCTGAGCACGTATTAGGGATTGATGGTTTAGCCATTGTGGTTAACCCGTCTAATTCAATTTCGAGCTTAAGCAAACACCAACTTGGTTTGATTTATTCAGGAGAAGTCAAAAATTGGTCTGAAATAGGTGGACCCAATTTACCCATTTCTCTGTTTGCGCGAGATGAAAATTCCGGTACTTGGGATAGCTTTAAAAACATGGTGCTTGGAAATCGTTTTAAATTAAGTGAACAAGCAAACCGATTTGAATCCAGCGAAAAACTTGTTGCCAATGTTTTACAAAAGCCAGGTGGTATTGGTTTCATTGGTATGGCATTTGTTGGTAAATCTAAACTTCTGGCAATCAGTGATGGACCGACGCAAGCATTTAAACCGTCACAGTTAACCGTCGCAACCGAAGATTATGCGTTATCTCGTCGTTTATTCTTTTATACCCATAGTCAAATTAAAAATGATTACGTGAAGGAATTCATTCGTTTTTCTCAAAGTATTCAAGGACAAAAAGTTGTTCGTGATGAAGGTTTCATCTCTCAAAATGTTGAATCAATGAATGTCGGTTTGGCACAAAATTTACCGGATGATTACTTGAATATGGTTAAAGGTGCAAAGCGTTTAAGCATTAACTTCCGTTTCCAAGAGGGGAGTGCAAAACTGGATAATAAAGCGCTGAAAGATATCCAACGCTTAGCTTATTATATTCGTGAGCAGGGGGCTGACTCTGAACTATTACTTATTGGTTTTGGCGATAAAAGAAAAAATGAACATCGCTCAAAACTCTTATCAAAACTCAGAGCCATGGCGGTCAGACGTGAACTGGCCCGACTAGGGATTTACCCGCAAGAAACCACAGGTTACGGTGACTTTAACCCAGTTGCATCTTTTGATGGTGCTTCTCGCGTTAAGAACAGACGAGTGGAAGTGTGGATGCGTTAGGCTTTATCTAAGGTAGGTAAACGCCAGATATAAACACTGACACAGGCGCCTATGAAAAAGAGCGCTAATTTTCCCCAAATATTCGGTACCACCAGCCAAGCGGATGTGCCCATTGTTAACCAAATGGTCGCAATGGTGTATAGCTTGGCTTTTTTCGGCAATCCCTCCCCATTTAAGTAATGCAGTATGTATTTGCCCAGTTTAGGGTGATTTACCAGCCAGTTGTAAAACCTTGGGCTTGAGCGCACAAAACAGGCCGCCGCTAGCAACAAAAAAGGCGTAGTGGGCAGTAATGGCAGGAATATGCCCAAAACCCCTAGAACAACGCTAGTCCAGCCTATTAGGATCAATCCCCAAGTAACGAGTCCCTGCTTGGGTTGAGGGGGGTTATGCATATTGTTCTCTGTCGCTTATAAAATTAGATCACTTAGGCAAAAACTTATCATTAGTGTGGGCAAAACACCAATAGAGCATCTATTCTTTATCTAATTATCATTTTTGAGGGAATATTATGAGTAATGTGAATGTGGAGAAAAGCGAGGCCAGTATAAGGATCTCTATCACAGGTCGCTTTGACTTTAACCTACTGCAAGAGTTCAGGGATGCCTATTCCAATGAAACGGACTCAAGTTGCCACTACACCATTGATCTCGCTCAGACTGATTATATAGATAGCTCAGCCTTAGGCATGTTACTGAATATGAAAAATCACCTTGGTGCCGAAGACCGCCAAATAGATATCAAAAATTGCCAGCCTAATTTGATCAAGATTTTTAGTATTGCCCATTTCGATAAGAAGTTTAATTTTATTTAATTATGCGAATACTCGTAGTCGATGACCAAGCAACCAATAGAGCCATTTTAGTTTGGCTACTAGAAGATGATGGTCATGAAGTAGTCGAGGCAAAAGATGGCTTAGAGGCCGTGAATCTTTTCCAACAATCTGAAATCGACATTGTGTTGATGGATGTGATTATGCCTGTCATGGATGGGTTAGAAGCGGCAAGGGAAATCAAAACCCTGTGTGTTGATGGTAACCATGTTCCTATCATTTTTCTTACTGCACTTGAAGATGACAAAGCCCTTAGTGAATGTTTGGAATCTGGCGGTGATGACTTTTTATCAAAACCTTATAATGAAGCCGTATTAAAAGCGAAAATTATTGCCCATCTTCGTATCCGTGAATTAACCCAGCAGATTGCTGAGAGCAACAAGCAGCTCACCTTATATAATAATCGCTGGCAGCGTGAAAAAAATATTGTCTCCCATATTTTTAATCGTGCCTTAGAGCATAACCTTAGTGATTGCTCTAATCTTCGCAGTCACATTGCCCCTGCATCCACATTTAATGGCGACATCTTACTGTCTGCTCCTAGCCCTAGCGGTGGCTTATATGTATTTCTTGGCGATTTTACAGGACACGGTTTAGGTGCCTCTATTGGAACATTACCCATCGCCAATAGTTTTGATCAGTTGGTTAATCGCCACTTGAGTGTCGGTGAAATAGCCTATGAATTTAACCGTATGCTTTTGACTATGTTGCCCGATTATATGTTTTGTTGCGCAACCTTACTTGAGATGAACCCTGAAGGGAATTGCGCACAGATTTGGACGGCTGGACTACCAGATGGTTATATTGTTAATGCAGACGGCTCGATTAAAGAAGCACTCGTTTCACGTAATATTCCACTGGGTATAGAAAAAAATGAGCAGTTTAATAAAGGGTTTGAAGTTAAATCATTAGCACAAGGGGAAAAAATCATTCTGTTCACAGATGGCATAATTGAAGCTGAAAATAGTGAAGGTGAGTTTTTTACCGAACAAGGATTGCTAGATGTTTTCATTAAAGGCAATAAAGACCCATTCACTGGTGTGTTAGAAAAATTACAAGACTTCACCCAAGGTGCTGAGCAAAACGATGATATTACCCTGGTTGAGGTCAGCGCAGGTGTCGTTAATATAAAAGGTATTCAGGGCTCTGCCCACAATAGTTATGAAGGTATCTTCTGGAACATCAACTTTGAACTGGGTGTTGATGATTTACAGCGCGCCCACCCAGTTGAAGAAATCATGTCTGTGTTGGGGTCCCAAACAATTTTGAGACCGAATCGGGATATCATTGGGCTGTTGTTAGCCGAGCTATACAGCAATGCGCTGGAACATGGTGTGTTAGGCTTATCTTCCCAGCTTAAGCAAACTGAGTCTGGATTTATTGAATACTATGAACAGCGTGAAGCTCGATTAAAAGCGCTTAAAGAGGCGCTTATCCAAATTAGTTGTAAGATCTTGCGCGATGATGAAGATGAGCTTGTGCTAAGAATAAAATTTGAAGACTCAGGTCAGGGTTTTGATACCAGTGCCGTGATGAAGGGAGCCAAAGAAGACTCCTTTGGTCGAGGAGTTTCTTTGATTCGTAAAGCGTGCAAGCGTACGGACTTCTTTAACGGTGGTCGTGGAGTGGAGGTGGATTTTCCCGTCACACGCAATATTGATTTGAGCGATTAGCTATCATCACCGTTATATAATAAAAATAAGTCAATCACATTGTCTGGAATGCTGGCACATACTTGCAAACTAAGGTCTTCATCGTCATCGATATCTGCAAAGGCCGCATCATCGGCGTTTAGACCTGAAGCATAAACAACCGGAAACAAAAGTTCAGCTGCATTTTCTTCATGTTTCCCATACCACTCATCATGTTGTTCGATGCTCAGTAAAATAAAGCCAATTGCCCAGTTTTCTAACGGTGCAGCCTCACCATCTTCGTCACCTTCCACATTCAGGTCACACGGTACAGGAAAGCTTTGGCCTGACTCGACGAGTTCGATGACTTCTTTCTGCAGTAGCCCAATGAGTTCGCATATTTGTGTTTTTATGCTGGCGGATGGCCATGTGGGTTCACCGTTAAAAATCATCGGTAATAATGCATCTAGCGATAGTGTTTTAGGGCTAACCGCATTCGCGGTGAGTAAGCCATGTAATGCAAAGAAATCCAGACCTTCAGCGTCTTCTGCTTGCTCCTCTAAGAAAAGGGCAAGAGTTTCAAGTTGGTCTTCATTGAGTGCGGCGGTCGTCGTCATGAGGCATGTTCGCTTGTAATTAACGGATAGACTGATTTATGCTGCAGTATACCAGAAATTAGCAGATTGATAGCCCATGCGCGGACCAAGAGTAACCTTAGAACAATGGCGGACATTACAGGCTGTAGTGGATCATGGCGGTTATGCGCAAGCGGCGGAAGCGCTGCACAAAAGCCAATCCTCTATCAGCTATACCGTGGCCAAGTTACAAGAACAAATTGGCATGGAGCTACTGCATATAGAAGGGCGTAAAGCCGTGCTAACCAGTGCCGGGGAGGCGTTACTACAACGCTCTCGTCACTTAATTGAACATGCGATGGAGATTGAACAGGTTGCGGCGAGTTTAGAGCAAGGCTGGGAAGCGCAAGTTGCTCTGGGCACCGATGCCATTTTCCCCAAATCCATTTTGATCAAAGCGTTTAAACAATTCTTCCCCGAAAGTCGTGGCTGTAAAATGCTCATGCGTGAAGAAGTCTTATCTGGCGCAGCGGAAGTCTTACTGGAGAAAAAAGTCGATTTATCCATTACCCCTTGGGTGCCACCAGGTTTTCTTGGGGAAAAATTGATGACCATTGATTTCATTGCAGTGGCTCACCCTGATCATGCTTTGCATAAACTGGGGCGTAAAATCAGCAGTAACGATCTAAGCCAGCACCTACACGTGGTGATAAAAGATTCCGGTGTTAAGCAAAGTCGCGACTCTGGTTGGCTGGGGTCTGATCTTAGATGGACGGTGACCAATTTAGAAAGCGCTCGTCAGCTGGTGATTGAAGGCTTGGGTTTTTCTTGGATACCGGCCCATGAAGCATGGGACTACATACAAAAAGGGTTGTTGTTACCGCTAGACTTAGAAGATGATTACCAAAAAATGGGGTCGCTTTATTTGGTCTTTGCCAATAAATCCATTGCAGGCCCGGCCACAGAACTACTGGCGTCTTATATAAAGTCTTGCACTCAAGAGTACATTAAACAGCAACCTAGCCTTGATGATCTGAGGCAATTTATCACCCCAGGAGAGGGCTGAGCATTAGTCCTTCCATTGTTTTTCGTCATTTAAGGCGATAAATGGCATGGAAAACCAGTAGTAACCTTCATTGTTTATTGAGGGGGCTGTGCAGTTATATCGACTACGCCCTGCGCTTAATGTCCCCTCGAATTGGCTTTCAATAATGAGTTCACCGTTTTTCACAACAGCACTGGTGGGAATGACTTGGCCTGCGTAAAAGCATTGGGTTTGCTTGTATCGAATATCGTAGGGCTTACTAATCAGAGTCAGCTTGGGTGCTTTTTGTGTACTTGAGCGTACTTTATGCTCTGGCGAGTAACGAATAATATCAAAAGCCAAGCTATTGATTTTTGTTTTCAGTGTTTTGGTGTTGGCATAAATGCCGGATGCAGGAAAACGTGGTAAGGCTTGCAAGTCATTGCTGCTATTTATGCCACCAGATTGTTGTGAGAATGCAATATAGCCCTCCTCCTTAAGAATGCCTTTTAATGCTTCATCAAACTCACCATATGGATAAGCGAACAGCTTTAATCTTGGTCCCATTGCCTCCTCCAAACGTATCTGAGCTTGAGTAATGTCATTGGTGATGCGCTGTGCCCACTGAGCATCATCTTCGTTGTTGATGCGTTGCAATAGGTGTAAGTGCTCAAAGCTGTGATTGGCGATGATGGCACCATGCTGCTCCATTTCTTTTAGCTGCTCCCATGTCATGGTATCACCGTGTTTTTTATCAATCGCTTGTGGGCTAATAAAAACAGTAAATGGCCATTGGCGGGCTTTCAGCGCGGGATAGGCGGCTTGGTATATTGAGTCATATCCATCATCGAATGTGATGGCCAGTGTTTTTTGTTGAAACGGCGTATTGCTTTTAATGTGAGCTAATACCTTGTCCAGCGGTTGAACATCAAAGCCCAGTTCGGTAATTAAATCTAAATGGGTGATGAATGTATCGGGTGCGAGACTGGTACTTGGCGGTGTTGTTTCGCTGACATGGTGATACTGAAGAATAATCGCTTGATGTTGGCGTTGGTCTACTAGGGTATCGTTGATTGTGTTGGTGTTACTGTGGGATGAAAAAGAAAATAGTAGGCAATAAAAAAGTGTAATTAAGCGTAATACTGTTGAAGACATTGCATGGCCTGATGAATTTGGATAAGTGTATCGGCATCACCACCTCGGTCGGGATGATGTTGCATGGCTAATCGGCGATACTGAAGTTTAATGGTTTTAAAGTCAACGGGCTCACTTAGACCAAGGGTCGCTAAGGCTGTTTGCTTTTTTGGGGCATTGAAATAATGTTGCCAAAAATGATTAAGTAAGTGCTCAATATCCGCTTCGCTGGTGCTAAATAAATGGCTTGTATCGAGATAGAAAAGTGCTAAAGGGTCATGCTGTTGTAGTCGCTTTTCATTTGCTGGGTTTTGTTCTGAGTAGGGTGTTGTGATGATGGCTAAACTGGAGATAGACAGCTGATATTTTTGATGGACAAACGCGGCAAGTTGCAGGCGATATAATGCATTAAATATTAAAAAGTGCGTGCGAAATAGACCTGTAGAGTCCCTTAAACAGTCTTTTTCTAGGCGGCCAATTGTTTGTAAATGCTGGATGATTTCGTATTCTTTACACTGGATGTGCGTAAGCACAAAGCTCTCAATTTCTTGGCTTAAATCAAAGTTAAACATAGCTGTTGTGTCATTATGCGTTTCAATCTAGTTTAGTCGATAATCATAGTCTGATAAGGGTCATAATGGACAATATACGCTTACAAGCTGGTTCTGCGGATGCTCAGTTGGCATTGATGACGGGCAATATAAAGGGTGAGTCTGGTTGGGTTGTTGAAAAAAAGGCGCAGGGGGAGTTGTCATTTATACGCCCAAGTGTGGCGTTTCCATCTCTGGTGTTTCGTTTGTTTAAATCAATTCGTGTTATGAGTCTGACAGCGACCTTCTTTCCGGCTTTAGCCATCGTGTTATTTCATCTGTCTGCTGGGTTGCCCATAGATTGGATAACACTGATCTGCGCTATATTTGCCATGTTAATGTTACAAGTCGCTGTCAATGTATTTAATGATGTTGAGGATTATTTAAAATTCATCGACCTACCTGGCACATTAGGTGGGAGTGGTGTCATTCAATCGGGCTGGCTTAATGTGGTTCAGCTCAAATGTTTGGCATGGAGTGCGTTGACAATTGCGGGCTTATTATCTGTGCCGGCAATCATTAAGTCGCCAGAGTATATTTTTGCCTGTGCTGTGTTTGCTGGTTTAGGTGTGATGGGGTACTCAGGCAAGCCATTTCGCTTTAAATACCGAGCTTTAGGTGATCTCTTTGTGTTCCTGTTATGTGGCCCTATCTTAACTATTGGGGTGAGTATTGCTGCGATCAATCAGTTGAATATATCAGTGGTAATGATGGGAATTTTTTTTGGATTGATTGCTTGTGGCATTTTAAATGCTAATAATATTAATGACATAAATGTCGATAGCCAGAGCGGTGCACGAACACTGGCCAGTGTATTAGGTTTTAGAAAAGCGCGCTGGCTGCAAACATTTTATTATGTAGCGGCATTCGTTTCCCTGTTTTTTTTAGCGTGGACGATAAGCCCTTGGCTTATGCTGCCATGGTTATCCATACCGTTAATTTACCAGCATTTATCGACACTTTTTTTAGCCCAACGTTGCGATGATGAGTCTTTAGCATCTATACGTTTTGATGCAGCCAAACTGCATATGGCGTTAAGTGTATTAATATGTGTCAGTCTAATGTTAATAGTTTAATTTATTTTATGAATGGTGTGATGTGAAAACCCAATTAGTCACCGAGCAAGGTTTTGCTGCATTAAAGCAAGAACTGGATCATTTATGGCGGGTGTATCGTCCCGAAATTACGGCAAAGGTGACTTGGGCCGCTAGCTTGGGCGATCGCTCTGAAAATGCGGATTATAAAGAAAATAAACGGATTCTTAGGCAGATCGACAGTCGTGTAAGACATTTGAGTAAATGCATTGAGAATTTAAAAGTAGTGGCGTATTCGCCGGAGCAAGAAGGCAAGGTATTCTTTGGCGCATATGTATCGGTTGAAAATGATAGCGGTGAAGAGAAACACTTTCGAGTCGTTGGCCCTGAAGAGATTTACGCGCAAAGTCGCAATATATCTATTGATAGTCCCATGGCTCGTGCCTTGTTGGGTAAGCAGGAGGGCGATGAGGCACAGGTTGTGACGCCTACTGGGGTTCAGCCCTGGTACATTACCAACATTCAATATCATGCCCCTGAGGCCTAATTGGCCAGCTGTAGCAAAAAACTAGATTATGCGCACTTGTTTAGATTGATCTAGACTTAGATAAGGTATGACCGGAGCGGTGAAATGCGCACATCCATCATTATTCTATGTTTGTTCATCAGTCATTTGGTTTTGGCTTCAAGTGAAATGAGTGTTGGGCAGTCTGATGTTCATAAACTTGGCGCGTCTATTTATGACGTTAAGGGAATGGGCAACTGGAAAAAAGGCAGTCGAGGTGGGCAGGTGCGCTTGGTGATCACCCGAATGGCAAAGCAAGATGAGGTATTTTTACAATGGGTCCAATGGAATGAAAAAGGCCCTGAAAAAGTAAAGGCAACGGCAAAGATAAAAGAAATTGAAGAGCGAGGGCGCTTTCAAGTGGATTTTATTCGCAGAGAAACGGAAGGGCATAGCCGCCAGATTGTTTTGGGTCTAGAAAATTTACATGATAAATCTTCCACCCGTATCGTTATTCAGGTTCAAGACCTTGGTATTTATACCAGCAAGTTTGAATAACGATACGATATGGTTACACCGAATTACTGTGTGTCTATTTCACTGATGATATTAATCGCGTCAATCAGGTTGTCAGGTTTTAACCGTGGCGGCATCTGGGCAAACTCACCAACCCCTTCAATGGTTTGCCCTTCAGCATGTTCGTAGGCCTCTTTATTTGCACTTCGATCAATACTTAAGGTTTCAAAGTCAAATAGCTGTGTGTCGGCAAGTTGCGAAGGCGCAATATTTTGCATGCCGTTGAATACTTGTTGTACACGCCCAGGGCTGTCTTTTTCCCATTGGGCAAGCATGGCTTTAATGTTTTGGCGCTGTAAGTTTTCTTGGCTGCCACATAGATTACACGGGATGATTGGGTATTGCTTGATATTGGCAAACTCACTGATTTCACTTTCTTTGCAGTAGGCCAGAGGTCGGATCACGATATTACGTTTGTCATCACTGAGCAATTTTGGCGGCATCGCAGCAAAGCGTGCCCCATGAAATAAGTTTAAGAACAGAGTTTCTACAATGTCATCTCGATGATGACCTAGCGCTACCTTGGTGCAACCGATGTCTTCAGCAAATGCATACAAGGTGCCGCGGCGTAAACGAGAGCACAAGCCACAAGTGGTTCGCCCTTCAGGGACTTTTTCTTTGACCACAGAATAGGTGTCACGATTGACGATGTAGTATTCAATGTCCAAGGTATCCAAGTAGCTTGGTAGAATGTGCTCAGGAAAACCAGGCTGCTTTTGGTCTAGGTTTACGGCAACAAGCTCAAACTGAATGGGTGCACTTTTTTGCAGGCTGATTAATATATCCAACATGGTATAACTGTCTTTACCGCCGGATAAGCACACCATAATACGATCGCCTTCTTCAATCATATTGAAGTCAGCGATGGCTCGACCCACGTCGCGGCGAATGCGTTTTTGCAGCTTATTAAATTCTGTTTTCTGCTTTTTGTCTGCCTCAGGTGTCTGGGACACACTGGCATCAACGAACTGAACCATTTTACAACCTAGCGATACTTACGTAAGGCGCGGATTCTAGCGCAAATGGGTGGGGTTTGCCTATGAAATAGGGTTATAAGCCCTATCTCTCTTTCATCAGGCAGCAAAATTCGGAGGATGCTTCAGGGCTTTGTAGCGAGTGATATAGGTGTCTATATCGGCCTGTGGCCGTGAATGAAAATGGCGACGCCAAAATTTAGCCATAGCGGTAAGATCGTTGGCTTCAGGTAGGGGTTTGCCTTTGCGTTTGTAGATAAACCAAGCAATGGCGGTTGCGTAGCGCAGGTTAGTGGTTAACTCCCCGTGAGGATTCAGCAAAAACTCGTGCTGGCTGGCCAGTCCGCGCACCTTGCTGGCCAAGTCTGGGTCTTTGGCGAGGTATTGATCCCATAACAATTGATGACTACGCGGTGTAATATGATAAACCCCTAAGCCTTGCCCTTTTTGCTGCTTAAGCTCATAACCCATAGCTGATTCTACTGCTGCTGTGCCCATGAGAAGGGTTTCAGCTGCCATCGAATGTTGGTTTAAGTATTTTAAAGTAGGGCGAATCACTAGGTGCCTAAGTTCTTCTGGGCACAATCCCATGTATATGTCCTTGAAGCGGTGTATCGTTTCATCTGTTGAGGTTAGTTAAACCCTAGATGCAAACGTAAAAAAAGCAAAAAAATAACTTGCATTATTTTTTTTGCTTTTCACTCAAGGTGTTAGAAAGGTTTAGGCAGGGTGCTTATCGCAAACGACCGGTTCGTTTGGTTGCCCTGCTAATTGCTTGAGCTCATCAAGGTTGAGCAAAGTGATCTCTTTGCCTTCGGTTTTAATGAGCTCGTTTTTCTGGAAACGGGTGAAAATGCGGCTGACTGTTTCAACGGCAAGTCCCAGGTAATTACTGATGTCTACGCGAGACATAGACAGGCGGAATGCTTTTGATGAAAAACCGCGGCGCTCAAAACGACTGCCTAAGTCCAATAAAAAGTAAGCCATACGTTCGTCGGCACTTTTCTTTGAAAGTTGCAGCATCATCTGCTGATCTTGGCGAATCTCACCACCCATATTACGCATGATTTGTTTACGAAGCCCTGGCATCTCATCACATAATGATTCAAGTTGCTCAAGAGGAAGTTCACATACGGTGGTAGTCTCAAGTGCTTTGGCAGACAGCGGGTAAGTGTCTTCACTATAGCCAGATAATCCAACGAGTTCGCTGGCAAGGTGAAACCCAGTAATTTGCTCTTCACCACTTGAAGCCACGGTAAAGGTTTTGATTGCACCAGTACGAATGGCATAGACCGCTTTAAATGGGTCACCTTGTTTGAAAAGCAATTCACCTTTCTGGATAGGTCGACCACGTTTAATGACGTTGTCTAACGCATCTAAATCGGCTTTTTCAAGGGCAATGGGTAGACATAAAGAACTTAGGCTACAGGTGCTGCAATGTGTCTGCCCTGTCTTGTTAGGAACCAAGATATTAAGGGTTTGCGTATCCTTTGGCATGAAGTCCTCCTGAATAATCTATAGGGCAATCGTAAATACCCTTGATACTAATGCTTTCGGCTAATCTTGTCAGGCATATTTTATCAGCCAAGGGGCTAATATTGTCCATGCACCAAAAGTCATAATACTGCCACCGAGTATCACGCGAACAAGCCAGTGGCGTTTAAATTTATTTAACTGGGCGGTAAATAAAGCAAAACTCAAAAGAGCAGGCAGGTTACCTAAACCAAATGCCATCATGAGAGTCGCGCTGTGGATAGGGTTTGCAGAAACCAATGCCCAGCTCAAGGTGCTATAAACCAGGCCACAAGGTAATAGCCCCCATATCATTCCTAAGCCTAACGCTTGCTTTGCAGAACGAACCGGCAGCATGTGTTTACTAAGAGGTTGTATAAATTTCCATAATTTAGCGCCGCCTTTTTCTAGCCACAATAGGGTGTTGGTGGAGCCTAAAACATACAATCCCATTAATATTAATATGACACCGGATAGTGTGCGCAAGACTAATTCCGCTGAGTCGTGGCTGCTTGATAGCCATAGCCCTGCAAACCCGGCAAGCAATCCGATCAAACCATAGGTGGTAATGCGCCCGAGATGATAACTTAATTGAAGCGTAATGGGTTTAGCGTGTTGGGTGTTGACCGATAATGCGCCCACAATACCACCACACATGCCCATGCAATGAATACTGCCAAATAGACCCAGTAAAAATGCGGTTAAAAAGGAAAGGGGCTCGATCATTTAGGGGGTTCTTGGTCTTCGTCTGTTTTAGATTCGTTCTCGCTGGTCTGCACATCATCATCAAATAAAATACGATGGGCTGGGCTATCAAGATCGTCGTATTGGCCACCTTTGTTGGCCCAAAAGAAAATGGCCACCGCAGTTGCAATGAACAAAATAGTAACAGGTACCGTGATAAAAATAATGTCCATGACTGTCTCGATTATTTGGGCAGTTTATTTAAACGCAGGGCATTGAATACCACCACCAATGAGCTAGCGGACATGCCAATAGCGGCTAGGTAAGGTGGCAATAAACCAAATGCGGCCAAGGGTAATACGCTTGCATTGTATAACAAAGACCAGGCAAGGTTTTGTTTAATAATACGGCTGGTTTTATGGGCTTGTTTAATAAGTTGCGGCAGGCGCGCTAATTGATTGCTAACCAAGATCACATCCGCATGGGTTTTGGCTAGGTCGCTGGCACTGCCAATGGCAATGGAAACCGGCGCTTGTGCTAGAACAGGCACATCATTAATGCCGTCGCCCACCATAATGCTGGCATCTTCTGGGTTTTGTTTGGCCAGATAATCCAATTTACCTTGCGGGCTGACGCCGCCATGAAAGCGCTCAATATTTAATGTACCCGCCACGTGCGCCACGTGTGTGCTTTGATCGCCACTGAGTAGTTCGCACTGTAAAGATAGACGCTTTAATGACTGTAAGCTGGCTTTTGCTTGGGGGCGAATCTCATCGCTGAGTAAAAACCAGGCTATTACATTGTCGCCTTGTGCCAGTGCTATCCAGTGACGAGGATCCGGAGGCGAAGCGCTTTCAGGCATGTCTGTGCTGATAAACGTCGCGGTGCCTATTTTGTATTCTAGCCCATCAATTACACCGCTAATGCCTTCGCCGACATGATTATGTAACTGTGTAACGGGTAATAATTCATCATGTTGAAATGCATGAGCAATCGGGTGAGGGCTAAAGTGCTCTAAGCTGGCCGCTATTCTCAGTGGATCTTCGTTGTGTTGGTCGACAATCTGGGTCTGTTCAATTGTTAGCTGGCCTAGTGTCAGAGTGCCGGTTTTATCAAATATAATGCGCTTACTTTTGCGTAACGTTTCAAGTACGTGACCGCGGGTAATCAGTACGCCATTTTGTCTTAATGCGGTGGTGGCAGCGGTTAACGCGGTTGGTGTGGCTAACGATAAAGCACAAGGGCAGGTGGCGACCAGTACCGATAACGTGATCCAAAATGCACGATCACTGTCTATAAAATACCAAGCAGTAAAGACGACAACAGATGTTATTAATACTCCGGCAACAAAGTATTGAGCTAGGGTGTCCGCCAGTTGAGCAATTTTAGGTTTATCCTGAGACGCGCGATCAAGCAAAGACATGATGGTGGATATTTGCGTATTTTTACCGATGGCGGTCACACGAATATCCAGCGGGTTTTCGACGTTTAAGCTACCAGCAATAACCGGATCACCCGTATTTTTTTGCAATGGAATGAATTCACCAGTAATGATGGACTCATCTACACTGCTGCTGCCATTGAGGATAACCCCGTCAGCGGCAATGGTGTTACCCGGTAAAATTCGAATGCAGTCACCAATGGCAACCTGACTTGCGGGAATTAAAGTTTCTTCACCACTCTCTAGAATCTTGACGCAAGCCCTTGGCATTAAGTTATGCAGTTCGTTACCGGCTTCTCCGTTACGCAAGCGTGCACGAGCCTCAAGAAAGCGCCCAACCAGTAAGAAAAACGTAAACATACATACACTATCAAAATAGACTTCTTCACCTTGTGTAAACGTAGAATAAACGCTGGCAATGTAAGCCCCGCCAATGGCGATAGAAACCGGTACATCCATGGTTAAATGTCGAGTCTTTATATCTCTGACAAAGGCAGTGAAGAAAGGTCGGGCACTATAAAGAATAACCGGCGTGGTAATAAACAATCCTGCAAAACGAAAATACGTTTCGTATTGCAGTAAAATTCCGCTCCACTCACCCACATAAAGAGGCACGGCAAACATCATGGCTTGCATGGTGCCAAGAGCGGCAAGGACTAATCGTTGAATGGATGTTTTTTGTTCTGCTTGTAATTGTTGCTGTGCGGCATCGGGCGTGTAAGGTTGTGCTTTAAACCCCAGGGAATAAATTCTGGAAATGATCTCGCTTAGGGCGGTGTTGTCTTGATTCCATGTAAGATAAAGCTTGTGCTGGCTTAAGTTCAACTGGACGTTGTTCACGCCTTTAAATTGTTGTAACTGCTTTTCGATGAGCCAAGCACAGGCGGCGCAGGTAATGCCTTCAATGATCAAAACCGTTTCATAGGTTTGGTTATCAAGGTGCATGGCGATGTCAGCAAGTACATCCGAATTATCGTAGAGGGTCAGTTCTTGCCGAACCGATAACGGCAGGTTATCAAGAGTAAAGTCCGGTGTTGTATTGGTATCAGTACGAAACTGGTAAAACGACTCACTGCCACTTTGCACTATGGCGTTGGCAACCGCTTGGCAGCCGATACAACACATAGCACGCTCTTCACCTAGAACACGTGCAGTGAGTTCAATATTGTTAGGGACCACCTGGCCGCAGTGATAACAATCTGTCATAGCTATATGGCAACAGTCACGCCGTTTTTAATCCATATATCTTGTCGGATACGCCATTTTTGTTCTACGGATTCTACCAATAAGTAATAACGTCCGTTCTCGGTAGGCTCAATGAATCCAATGAAGCGCTTGTCCTTTGTTAGCTGCAAATGGGATTGGCGGTCTTTCTCAGGAATAGTAGGGTGCCCAAGGGTTACTTTTAATGTGCTAGGTGTGTTTTGGCGCGAATTTAAAAGNTTCAAAATCAATTGATTATCATTGACTTGAATATCAACTCGAATATCTAGGGACTTTGCTTTTTTGTCCCATTCTAATTCCTGATTGTAAGCTAAGCCGTCTTTGTAATAGTTATCACGCACTAGAGTGTCTTTGTTCAAGATGGAAATGGTCAATAAGCTCAAGCCCACAATAATGGATGTGAGAGGAAAGCCAATTAGCATCCAAACATAGGGTTCTTTGTACCAAGGGCGGTTTGATTCGGTCATGGTGATTACTGCTATATGAAATAGGGCGCCAGTGTATCACTACACTGGCGCTGGACAAGGTTTATGGCGGGATTAGAGCAATAAGTACCGCTTTTGTTCCCCAAAGATTTAGCGACCCACGGGACCGATGAATCGGCTTTCTTCCTCTGCAACTAAGCCATCGTCGCGGGTGACAATAAAGCGCACATCGGTTCTGGATTTTTCAAGCTCCCAAGGAATCGCTTTTAGGTTCAATGGCAGTGTACCCACATCCCCCGGCATTAGATGAATAGTCGTTTTACCGCTTAGCTCACCGCCAGGAAGGCCTTCCACAGTGACGGTGAAATTGTGCTCATTGGTCGACATGTTCATGACCTTGGCAAAGTAGCTATTTTGCAAGCGTCCATCACTGCTATTGGTGTACAGGGCTCCACGGTCACGTATGACATCGATTTCCATGGGGGTGCGATCAAAAATAGAATAAATAAATATTCCTACCATGATGATTAGCGCACTGGCATAACCAATCAATTTCGGACGTAAAATATGCACCTTATTACCCTTAAGAGCGTGCTCATTGGTGTATTTAATGAGTCCGCGCGGATAATGCATCTTATCCATGATTTCATCACAAGCATCGATACAAAGCGCACAGCTGATGCATTGATATTGCAGGCCATCGCGAATATCAATGCCAACGGGGCAGACTTGCACGCACATACTGCAATCAACGCAGTCGCCAATGTTTTGCTCGACTGGATCAACGCCCTTTTTACGGGCGCCTCGGCCTTCACCGCGCTCACCACGACGCTCATCATACGAGACGATCAAGGTGTCTTGATCAAACATCACCGCTTGAAAGCGCGCGTATGGGCACATATGAGTACACACCATTTCACGTAACCAGCCGGCATTGCCATAAGTGGCTAGGGTGAAAAACAGCAGCCAAAAGCTTGCCCAATGATCTTCAATGGTAAAGGTAATGATATCGGGTACAAGTTCGCGAATTGGATAGAAGTAACCGACAAACGCCACACCGGTGGCAAAAGAGATGACAATCCAAATGCTGTGTTTAGATAATTTCTTTAAAAATTTTGATTTGGTCAGTGGCGCTTTATCCAGCTTCATGCGCTGATTACGATTACCTTCAATCTTTTCCTCTACCCACATGAATATAAACGTCCATACAGTTTGAGGGCAGGTATAACCACACCAAATACGCCCGGCAAGGGTAGTAATAGTGAATAGACCAAACGCACAAATAATCAGCAGCCAAGATAATAAAATAAAATCTTGGGGCCAAAAGGTTAAGCCCCAGATATGAAACTGGCGGCTAGGTAGGTCAAACCAAACAGCCTGTGTGCCGTTAATATTGATCCAAGGGGTAATAAAATACGCAAGCATTAAACCCCACAGGGAGAAGGTTCTTAACTTGTTGAAAAAACCATTAATGGCGCGAACATAAAGCTTGCCGTTTACCTTGGCAGAAACACCTTCATATTGTTCGCTGGCATTGATTGGGGTGACGTCTTTGACTGGGATTTCTTCACTCATACTGACCGCCTTAATGATAAGAAGCGTCATGCCAAACAATTGTATTGCTTGTAGTTTAGAGGCGGTTATTGAATGGTGTTAGTGTGATAACCCATTTTTTTATTATATGCCTAAGACAGACTTCTAAAGATTTAATTTGAAGTGAGTGTAATACATTAGCTTGGGCTAATGAATACAAAAAAAGCGGCATATAGCCGCTTTTTTATGGTTTATTGAGCTAGCTCAATTACTCTTGTTCTTGAGATAGAGAATAAACGTAGGCAGAAACAACATGGATCTTGTCTTCACCTAAGATTTCTTTCCAAGCAGGCATGACACCAGCACGACCATGTTCAATGGTGAAATCAATTTTTGCTTCGCTGCCGCCGTATAACCAGATGTTATCCGTCAGGTTAGGGGCACCGATTGCTTGCATACCTTTACCGTCGCCACCATGACAAGCCGCACAGGCTTGAGCAAAGAGTGCTTTACCCTTAGTAGCATCACCAGAGCCTTCACGGCCAGATAATGTCAGTACGTGAGCAACAATATCGTTACGCTCTTCAGGTGTCATGTCTGGCTTCAAACCGTTAGCAGGCATCGCACCGTTACGGCCGTTGGTCAGGGTTGCTTTGATTGCAGCAGGTGAACCGCCGTATAACCAATCATTGTCCGTTAGGTTCGGGAAGCCTTCAGAGCCTGAAGCAGTAGGGCCGTGGCAAACAGAACAGTTAGAAGCATATATACGCTGGCCTGTTGCCAATGCTTCTTCGTTTTGTGCCAGTTCTTCAATTGTCATGGCGGTTAATTTGTCATAGTAAGGCTGATATTTTTCTTCAGCTTTAGCCATTTCATTTTCCCACTGACCATGTGAGCTCCATTTAGAGAAGCCAGTCCAGTCACCCACACCGTAAATTAGGATGTAAGCAAAACCAAACACGATGGTTGACCAGAAGAAATACATCCACCACTTAGGTAGTGGGTTGTCTAATTCATGGATGCCATCAAAAGAGTGGCCTGTTGTTTGGTCTGTTTCTTCATCAAACTTCTGACCGCGTTTGGTGATGATAATCAAAGCACCAGAAGCGATCATGGAGCCTATAACAATGACACTGACCCATATGTGCCAAAAGGTTGTTAATTCAGTCATTTTTCTCTCTCTCTGCGTCAGCTGTACGTTGCGCGATATTGTCGTCTTTAAAAATCATATCGGCATCATCGTCAAAACGTTTTTTGCGAGATGAGCTATAAGCCCATGCAATGATGCCAAGGAAAGCGATTAAAGCGAATACGGTACCTAAACCGCGCACGTCGTTAATATCCATAACTCTACCGTTTTTGGGTTAGAACTGTGCCAAGTTGCTGTAGATACAGAACCAGGGCATCAATTTCACGAACGCCATCAGCTGCATCTTTAGCACCGGCAATTTGCTCATCAGTGTAAGGCACACCAACAGAGCGCAGAGCGGCCATTTTCTTCGGTGTATCACGTCCATCGATGGTTTGTTCAAACAACCATGGGAAAGCAGGCATGTTTGAAGATGGAACTACGTCACGAGGGTTATACAAGTGAGCGCGGTGCCAATCATCAGAGTAACGTTGGCCAACACGAGCTAAATCAGGACCAGTACGCTTAGAACCCCAAAGGAATGGGTGCTCGTAAACGTGCTCTCCGGCAAGAGAGTAGTGGCCATAACGTTCTGTTTCAGCACGGAATGGACGAATCATTTGGGTGTGACATACGTGACAACCTTCACGGATGTAGATGTCACGACCTTCAAGTTCAACTGCGCTCAAAGGCTCTAAGCCTTCAACAGGCTCAGTTGTCTCATTGGAGTAGAATAAAGGAACAATTTCTGCCAGCGCACCCCAGCTGATTGCAATAACAATCAGCACGATCATGAGTGGCAGGTTCTTTTCGACGATATCGTGTTTCATACTAATTACTCGTCCTTATGCTTGCGCTAACTTAGCTTGTTGTTCGGCGTTGGCGCCGCGTACAGTTTTATAAGTGTTGTAAGCCATGATAAACATACCGGCTAGGAAGATCGCACCACCTACTGCGCGAACAAAGTAACCAGGGTATGAGGCTTCAAGTGACTCAACAAAGCTATAAGTTAGTGTGCCGTCAGAGTTAACTGCACGCCACATTAGGCCTTGCATAATACCGTTAACCCACATAGCTACGATGTATAAAACAGTACCGATCGTGGCTAACCAGAAGTGGATATTGATTAGTTTGATTGAGTACATTTCACCTTGCTTGCGACCAAATACAACAGGAATCAAGTTGTAAAGAGCACCGATAGATACCATGGCAACCCAGCCTAGTGCACCAGAGTGTACGTGGCCTACGGTCCAGTCAGTGTTATGAGATAAGGCGTTTACTGTTTTGATTGCCATCATCGGGCCTTCGAAGGTAGACATACCATAGAAAGACAAAGAAACAACCAAGAAGCGTAAAATAGGGTCAGTACGAAGCTTATGCCAAGCACCTGAAAGGGTCATCATACCGTTGATCATGCCACCCCAAGAAGGCGCAAGAAGAATCAAAGACATGATCATACCAGCAGACTGTGCCCAATCTGGAAGAGCAGAGTAGTGCAAATGGTGAGCACCGGCCCAAACGTAGATAGAGATCAATGCCCAGAAGTGAACAATAGACAGACGGTAAGAATAAACTGGACGTTCTGCTTGCTTAGGTACGAAGTAATACATGATACCTAGGAAACCAGCTGTTAAGAAGAAACCTACAGCGTTATGCCCGTACCACCACTGAACCATAGCATCGATTGCGCCGGCATAGATGGAGTAAGACTTAAATGCACTAACCGGTACCGCAAGGCTGTTGAAAATATGCAGAACCGCGATGGTGATGATGAATGCACCAAAGAACCAGTTTGCCACATATATGTGCTTTTGAGATCGCTTAGCGATTGTCCCAAAGAACACAATGGCATAACAGACCCAGACAATGGTGATCAGAATATCGATAGGCCATTCTAGTTCAGCGTACTCTTTAGAAGACGTTAAGCCTAATGGAAGTGTGATCGCCGCTGCCACAATAACAGCTTGCCAACCCCAAAAGGTGAACATCGCTAAAGAGTCAGAGAAAATACGCGTCTGACAGGTACGTTGAACCACATAATAAGAAGTAGCAAATAAGGCGCAACCGCCGAATGCGAAGATAACCGCATTAGTATGTAACGGACGTAATCGAGAAAACGTCAGATAGGGAGTCTCAAAGTTCAGCTCGGGCCAAACAAGTTGAGAGGCAATCAGGACACCAAGGGACATACCCACGATACCCCAGACCACAGTCATGATGGCAAAATATTTTACCACCTTATAGTTATAGGTTGGATGCTCAGCAGCAGTGCTCATGATTTAGTTCCATTCGCAGCAAGTTAAAAAATCGGCGCAATTATCAGGAAAGGCGGCTGTAAATGCAACGAAAAGCCATGATGCATGTCAACCTTTTCCCTAGTGTTAACAAATAGTTAGCTATTTTGTCTAAATATTGCGCAGTAATCGTAGAAGGTTAGCCAGAATACCTAGTCTAGCAGTGAATTGAATGCCTGGTTAAAAAAACAGCAGCTGACAAAAAAGCGCTGTGATATTACACTACCGCCTTTTTTCAAGGCGCTTGAATGATGTTGTTAATCGATGGCAAAGAACACATCAAAACGTGCATCTTTGCCCATGGCGCCGGCGCGCCTATGGACAGTGCATTCATGCAGCTCGTCACTCAGGGTTTGGTTGATTTGGGTATTAAGGTCGTTCGATTTGAATTTCCTTATATGCAAGAGCGCCGATTAAATGGTAAAAAGCGCCCACCAAATCGTCAGCCAGAATTAATTGATTGTTTTGCTTCAATTTTGGCTGAGCAATCTGGGCCTTGTGTATTGATGGGGAAATCCATGGGTGGGCGAATGGCATCAATACTTGCCAGTGAGCAAAGCCAGAACCCTAAAATACTGGGTGTGATAGCCTTAGGTTATCCTTTTCACCCTCAAGGTAAGCCTGAAAAACTGCGTATCGATCACTTACCTGGTGTCACGGTACCTATGGCCATTGTGCAGGGGGCCCGAGATGCTCTGGGCAGTCAGGATGAAGTACTTAACCTTTCGATTCCCAACGAATTAGAATTTTTATGGCTTGAAGACGGCGATCATGATCTTAAGCCAAGAGTGAAAAGTGGATTCACTCACCAGCAACATCTAGAAAAAACAATTCAGTTTTGCGCTGATTTTATAAAGCGCTGCTATTAATTTAATGCTTAGGCCTAGCCTAATGATAATGAGTACCCCGCTGTAATGGCTATGACACAACTAATCCTGTTATGTAGACAGGGATTCGAAGCAGAAACCGCTGCTGAAATTCAAGATATCGCTTCTCAAGCTGGTTGCTTTGGCTACTGTAAAACCCAAACAGATCAAGCGTATGTGTCTTATATCGCAGAAGACCATCAGTTAAAGCAATTAATTGAACATGTGAGTTTTCGTCAGCTGATTTTTGCTCGTCAGTGGTTTATCTGTGGTGATGCCATTGAACTCGATAGTCAGGATCGCGTCTCCAGTATTTTGCAAAGCTTAGAAGGCACGCCGCATTGCGGTGAAGTGGAACTGATCCATGCCGATACCAACGAAGCAAAAGAGTTGAGTCGCTTATGTAAGAGTTTAACCGGCCCACTGGCTGCGACCTTGCGAAAAAAAAATAAGCTCAGTGCAAAACGCAATCATAAAATCCCCCGTTTAATGATCTTTTTTATTGATGGTCAACATGCCCACGTGGGTTATCACTTTACCAATAACGCTTGTAAATGGCCGGATGGTATTTTGCATTTAAAATTTCCAAAAGACGCCCCCAGCCGTTCAACGCTTAAGCTGGAGGAAGCCTGGCATTGGTTTGTGCCTAAGCGTCAGTGGGGTGAGCGTTTAAGTGCCGGTATGCGCGCAGTGGATCTAGGTGCGGCCCCGGGTGGTTGGACTTGGCAGTTAGTGAAGCGCAGCATGATGGTGGATGCCGTGGATAACGGTCCAATGAAGGGTGACCTCATGGAAACCGGACAAGTGACCCATCATGAAGAAGATGGTTTTAAATTTAGCCCCAGTAAAAAAGTTCACTGGATGGTCTGCGATATGGCGGAAAGCCCTATTAAAGTGGCGGATCGCATGGCTCATTGGGTAGTGAATGAATGGTGTCGTGAGACCGTGTTTAACTTGAAATTACCCATGAAAAAGCGTTATCAAGAAGTGCGTCAGTGCTTGGATATGATTGCCCAGCAATGCGAGCAAGCAGGCATTGATGTTGAGATTTCTGCGAAGCACCTTTATCACGACCGTGAAGAAATTACCTGCCACATTCGCAGACTTTACTAGTCTCTTTAGTAAAAGCGCTCGCGAGTATAGCCCTGCAGTTTGAGATCATTTTAATTATCTTAGAATGATCTCAGCCCCCTTTCCTTGTTTCGAAATTTCCGTTTTCCCCTTATTTTTTCTGACTTGCCCCAGCTTGTCATTCGTACCGCTTTGTCACATTCAATCAACCTGCTGATACCTAGGGTCAAGTTTCACCTGACTAACCTCCCTATATTAGCCACCACTGGCACAGTGCATTGATTTTATGTTCGTCATAAAAATGCAAACAAATACGCTGAATATGAAATCAAGTGAGCGCAGCACGCGTTTCACTCAGGCATACCTAAAAAATGCCATGTGCGGTTAACGGATACGAGTAATTGATATGTCGGCTTTAGCAGAAGTAATTGATCAGGATGTGCAAACCTTAATGGACAGTGTCGGTGGCAACAGCGCTCAGCTGCCTGTGGGTGAGCTTCGACTGTTAAATCATGTGCCGCTCATGTCAGACCAGGGTGGCCGCTATGGTAAGGGCCATGTGATCACTGAGATGGTGATTGACCCTCAGTCTTGGTTTTTTAAATGCCACTTTCCAGATGACCCAATTATGCCCGGATGTCTTGGTATCGAAGGTTTATGGCAGAGCCTTGGATTGTTTTTAGCGCTTAAAGGTTTTAAGGGTAAGGGGCGCGCGCTGGGTGTGAGCAGTTTGAAGTTTTCTGGCGAAGTGCTGCCCACCGCAAAGCGATTACAGTTTCAATTGCATATTCGTAAAGTTGTTGAGCGAGACTGGGTGATTGCCTTAGCTGACGGCGAAGTTTTAGTCGATGGTAAATTTATATACGAAGCACGAGATTTAAAAGTGGGGATTTTTCCAGAGACGAAAACCTCAGAAAACACGTTTGGGGGTAAAAAATGAATCGAGTAGCCATTGTCGGCGTAGGGCTAGTGTCCAGTTTGGGTAATGACTGGAAAAGCGTAAGAGACAGTTTGTATTTAAGCAAAAGCGGTATCCGCATTAATGAAAGTTATATCGAAAAAGGTTTGCGCTCTCATGTTAGCGGCCATGTTGATTGTCCTGAAGTAGAGAATATTGATCGTAAATTACGTCGATTCATGGGCACAAATGGCGAGTGGTGCCACATTGCCATGGAGCAAGCGGTTCAGCAATCTGGTTTGTCTCAGGCACAACTGAGCAGTGATGAAACGACCTTAATTGTGGGCGCAGGAGGCATTGCCAGCGATGATTTAGTGGATGCCATGCAGGTGCTAGAAACATCCGGTATTAAGCGTATTGGGCCTTACCGAGTGACACGAGAGATGGGTAGTGCGCCTTCGGCTCAACTGGCAACCAACTTTAAAGTGAAAGGGCCTAGTTATTCAATTTCCTCTGCCTGTGCTACCAGCGCACATTGTATTGGCACCGGTTATCAACAAATAAAAATGGGCTTAATGACCACGGCTATCGCCGGTGGCGTTGACCAAGCCCATTGGTCCCATGCCATGCAATTTGATGGCATGGGTGCGCTTTCCACCCAATTTAATGCACAACCTGAAAAAGCATCGCGACCTTACGATAAAAATCGTGATGGTTTTGTGATTAGCGCTGGGGCGGGCATTGTGATTTTAGAAGAATGGGAGCATGCCAAGGCACGTGGGGCCAATATTTTAGGTGAAATTATTGGCTTTGGCGCTAGCAGCGACGGCGACAATATGGTCGCACCAAGTGGGGAAGGGGCTGAGCGAGCCATTCGCATTGCATTAAAAGATGCACAGCTTGATAGCGTTGATTATATCAATACCCACGGTACGAGTACGCCCCGTGGAGATGTAACGGAATTAAAAGCCATAGAAAATGTGTTTCAAAAAAATGTGCCTTACATCAGTTCAACCAAATCCTTATCGGGTCATGGTTTAGGTGCTGCTGGCGTGCATGAAACTATTTTCAGTTTAATCATGATGCAAGAAGGATTTATTAGTGCCAGTGCTAATGCAGATGACGTTGAAGAAGATATTCAACACCTGCCCTTGGTTCGTCAACGTATAGAAACCAATATCAAAACCGTTTTAAGTAATAGTTTTGGTTTTGGTGGCACCAACGCCTGTTTGGTCATTAAAGCGGCTTAACAGTTAACAATAATCTGTCGGGAGGCAAGAAATGGGCTACCAACCAAGAATAAAAAATAATATTTGTACCAATGCTCACCCGGTGGGTTGTTACTACAACGTATACCAGCAAGTACAACAAGCGAGTGATCAGACCTTGCAAGGTCTGCAAGGGAAAACGGCACTGGTCGTGGGTGCAAGTTCAGGTATTGGTTTAGCTTCGCGTATCGCATTGACGTTTTCAGCTGGAATGGACACGTTAGGCGTGTACTATGATCGAGCTGCACAAGCCCACAAATATGGCAATGCGGGTTGGTATAATAACCAAGCATTTGAATACTATGCCCGCCGTGCAAATAAAATGGCCTTGAGCTGCAATCAAGATGCGTTTCAACGTAATGCGAAAGATTGGGTGATACAAAAACTTCAACAGTCTGAAAAGCAAATCGATGTACTGGTGTATTCATTGGCATCACCCAAGCGCAGTATTAAGGGTGTAGGGGATTATATCAGTGCGATAAAACCCATTAACCAAACCTTCCAAGGTCAGACGCTTGATGTTTATAAAGGTGAGGTGCGCGATATTGAAATCCCATCTGCCACTCATGATGAAGTGGACGCCACGGTAAAAGTGATGGGTGGTGAAGACTGGCAAGCTTGGGTGACGCAACTTAAAAAAGCGGGCGTGCTTGCGCCTAATTTTAAAACCATTGCTTATAGTTATCTCGGACCGGATCAAACCCAACAGATATACGGGGACGGCACACTGGGTTGTGCAAAAGCCCACTTGCATGAAACCTGTGTGGCGTTAGATCAAAGTCTATCTTCAATGGGTGGTCAAGCCCGTATTGGTCTTTTGCAGGCGTTAGTCACACCATCAAGTTCTGTGATTCCGAGTTTACCCTTGTATATTGCTGCGCTGCATCAAGAGCAAAGACACGTGAATAAATTTGAAAGCACGTTGCAACAAGTTACACGTTTATTTGACGAGAAATTATTCAATGAGGTGCAATCTAAAACGAATCTACGCTTGCGAGTAGATGATTTAGAGCGTGATGTTGAGATTCAAAAGAAAGTAACGGCCATTTTGAATCAAGTGAATGCGAATAACCTGCACGATCTAATTGATGTCAGTGCATTAAAACAAGATTTTTTACAGCAGTTTGGTTTTGCCTATGACTTTATTGATTATGGCTTGAAACCCGACCCGCTAACCCCGCCCGCTATTCAGGATTTTTCCCAGTTATTGGGCATGAAAAAAGCAGGATAATTTAATCATCAGATTCTTAGGAGAACAAAATGTCTGATATTTTACAGCAAGTGGTTGAAGTCGTAGTTGAGCAGTTAGGTGTGGAAGCAGGGCAGGTGAAACCTGAGTCGCACTTCATTGAAGACTTAGGAGCCGATTCATTGGATACCGTAGAGCTATTGATGGCGCTAGAAGAAAAGTTCGATTGCGAAATCGATGAAGCGTCTGCTGAAAAGCTGACTCGGGTTTCAGATATCGTTGATTTTATTAAAACGCTAGAAACCGCTTAATTCATCTGAATTAACACAAGCCCCAAGGGTTCAGTGAAAGCACTGAATACTTGGGGCTTTTTTGTGAAAAATTTGCTTTTAAATAATTTTAAAAGGCGTTGATGTTGCACCAATATAATTATTTCGATGCCTTTATTTGCCTAGTGTATTTATCTTGCGGTATTCAGCCGGTGTTTGCCCTGTCCAGCGTTTAAAGGCTCGGGTAAAGGCACTTAGTTCAGAAAACCCCAGGTCATATGCGATGACAGTTAGCGGCAGTTGAGTCTGCTTTAATAAGAAAAACGCTTTATTTTGTTTGACCTCGTCGACTAAATCACTGTATGACGAATCATCATTTTTTAATTTTCGGTACAAGGTTTGACGGCTCATATTCAGTTGTTTAGCGGTTTTTTCCGCATCAAAACTGCCATCACTGAGATTTTTTTCAATGATGCGTTTTACCTTGCTGGATATGCTGCGTTTAAATAACCGCGATAATATTTGATTAGCATAATTGAGTGTGGCCACGCGCATGTGAGGGTTGCGCCGTTTTGGTTTCATGGTCAGCATTTTACTGTCAAATACGACTTCACACTGCGCTTGATTAAAGTTGACCTTGCATGGAAATATCTCTTCAAATTTGTGTGCATAGTCTGGCTTGCTGTGCTGAAAATTCACTTCATAAAAGCGGGTTTCTAAACCGACTGCCTTAATGGTGCGCAATACCACAATGGCGAGAGTGCGTTCGATATCCGGAATGTTATAAAAATCGGGTGATTTGTAGATGTATCGAAGGTGACAACGTTTATCAATGTTCTCATATTCAAGCTCGATGGCTTCGTTGACGACACTAAATAAGCGAATGTAATGCTCCAGGCCTTCTTTAAGTGTGGCGCTGTTGTAAACCACATGGGCAACCAGCCCTAGATCTTCGATACCTTCGTTTTGAGCAATGCTAAGACCTAACTCAGGGCACTGGCTTTTTTTGATCGCTAACGCCCACATGGCATGGTAGATACTGATGGGTAAGCGTTGGTCCGCTTCGCTGATTAAGGTTTCGTCTATACCGAGTTCCTGTGCCAATGCATGGGTGTCCATGTTGAACTGTAAAAAGAAGTCGATAATGGCTTGGGCCGAGGCTAACCCAACCGTGGGTTCAGATAACGCATGCATGCAAGAAAAAACCTAGCATCAACAAAAATAGTGGGGGCAATATAAGGGGTTATGCAGGCTTCCACAAGCAGTGCAAGCCAAAAAGGATAACCTGCTCAAAAGCAGGTTATTTTTAGGGTTTTTATCTGACTTCAGCCACGGTGATCTTCTCACCGCCTTCTAGAATCGGGGTAATATTAGCCAATGCGTTTTTACGCTCTTCAGAGGACTGCCACTTCTCCCACGCCTGGACAGACGTCCAGTTGATGACAATCAGACGGTGATTAGGGCGGTGAATATCCGTTAAAGACTGGCTTGAGATATACCCTGGTGCTTCTAGAACCGCTTTGAGTGTGGTGCGGATAGCATCTGAATAGTTAAGTTCTAAGCCTTCAGCAATATTTCGCTCAATGATTACTTTGATCATGGTTAATCCAATAAATAGCTTGCGTGTATCTTATTGTTCGTTTGTTTCTGACTTCAAGTTAATACGTCTTGTGCGGATATTCAAGGCCTGACGGATAGGAATGTTTTTCGTCGGACAATAATGGATTTTATCTAGGGTTTTAGGGGCCAACAGGGCTATTTCATTTGATCAAATAGCCAACAAAGGGTACCCTTCGCGCCCATTTGTTAAATACACATATCTTAGGTATCCAACTTGATTTCAACGGCTAACATCACCATGCAGTTTGGGGATAAACCCCTATTTGAAGATATTTCAGTTAAATTCGGTGAAGGCAACCGCTACGGTCTCATTGGCGCCAATGGCTGTGGTAAATCCACGTTCATGAAAATTTTAGGTGGTGAGCTAGAACCCACCACAGGCAATGTCAGCCTTGACCCGAACGAGCGCATGGCCAAGTTGAACCAGGACCAGTTTGCGTACGAAGAATACTCGGTGATTGATACCGTATTAATGGGCCACGCAGAGCTTTGGAAAGTGAAAAGCGAGCGCGACGCTATTTACGCTAACCCAGACATGACCGAAGAAGACGGCATGCGTGTGGCAGACCTTGAAACAGAATTCGCTGAAATGGATGGTTATTCAGCCGAAGCCCGTGCGGGTGAGCTACTGCTTGGTTTGGATATTCCAACAGAACAGCATTACGGTTTAATGAGTGCTGTGGCACCCGGTTGGAAACTGCGCGTGTTGTTGGCTCAGGTTCTATTTGCTGACCCAGATATCTTGCTACTCGATGAGCCAACCAACAACTTGGACATTAACGCCATTCGTTGGTTAGAAGGTGTGTTAAGCGAGCGTAACTGCACCATGATCATCATCTCGCATGACCGTCACTTCTTAAACAGTATCTGTACCCATATGGCGGATTTGGATTACGGCGAACTGCGTGTTTATCCAGGTAACTACGATGAGTACATGACAGCCGCGACCCAGTCTCGTGAGCGTATGTTAGCGAATAACGCTAAGAAGCAAGCCCAAATTGCTGAATTGAAAACATTCGTCAGTCGTTTCAGTGCTAACGCATCTAAAGCGAAACAAGCAACGAGCCGCGCGAAACAAATTGATAAAATCAAACTGGATGAAGTGAAGGCCTCTAGTCGTCAATCGCCTTTCATTCGCTTTGAGCAAGAAAAGAAATTATTCCGTAATGCTTTGATCGTTGAAGATTTAAAGCAAGGCTATGATGACAACATCTTGTTCGATCAAGTGAACTTGATGGTTGAAGTAGGTGAGCGCATTGCCATCATTGGTCAAAACGGTATTGGTAAAACCACTTTGCTGCATACCTTAGCCGGTAAAATGCCGCAAAAATCAGGCACCATTAAATGGTCTGAAAATGCCAATATTGGCTACTACGCTCAGAACCATGCCAGTGACTTTGAACAAGATTTAAATCTTTATGACTGGATGGATCAGTGGAAAAACGAAGGAGACGACGAGCAAGTAGTGCGTGGTCAACTGGGTCGTATGCTGTTTAGTGCGAGCGATATTAAGAAGTCGGTTAAAGTGATTTCCGGTGGTGAGCAAGGCCGTATGTTGTTTGGTAAATTGATGATGCAATTTCCAAACATCTTATTACTCGATGAGCCCACTAACCACATGGATATGGAATCCATCGAATCGCTTAACTTGGCACTTGAGAATTACGAAGGCACTCTGATGTTTGTCTCTCACGACCGTCAATTTGTAAGCTCCATTGCCACCCGTATTATTGAGATCACCGATCAAGGGATTGTGGATTTCCACGGCAGTTATGATGATTACCTCAAGTCTCAAGGTCTTGATGCTTAATTAAGAACCACAAAAAAAGGGGCTTAAGAATCACGTCTTAAGCCCCTTTTTTATGCGTTATGTTTTTACATATCGTCTTTCATATCCTCGTAAGCCTTTTCAGCATTCTGCTTAGCACGCTCAGCCGCATCACGACCGTCGTTTTTCACCTTGTCTGGCATACTTTCACAGCCAGTTAATAATGATAAGCCAAGCACAGCGGATAAGATCAGTAATGGCGTTTTCATGCAGTATCCTTTTTAGTTTGCGTATAGAAGGTAGCCTACGACTGCTTGAAGTAACAATGTTTTATGATTGTTTATCCGTGTGCTCGATTACTCGTTATCTTATTCGTGACTCAATATAGCTGCATCGCAGTCACAATCTTAGGCAAGCTCTAAACTAGCTGACTTTATTTAGGTGCAAAGCTTGAACCTGCCAGCCGCTTTTCGATTTCACCCATTTTTCTTCAAATGCCATTTCAAGTAATGGGGCGCCATTCTCAATGGTGCGACCATGACCTAAAACCATGGCTTTGCGGTCATTTAAAAGGTATTCCAATGCATCTTCCTCAAGGGTAATGCTGGTTTTGAACCATTTACCTTTTTCCATGGCTTGTTTAATGGTGTCATAGCGGGTGACGCGATCTTCTTTCCCTTTTGGTGAGGTAACATAAAAGTCCGACGCTTCTATTTTTTGAAGCACGTCGGTGTCACCTTGAAAATACGCTGTGTACCAATGTTCTCTGGTTTTCTTGATGTCACTTAAATCACTCATAGTCCGTTACCTCTAAGTTCACTATC
>NYTP01000002.1 GCA_002683575.1 Bermanella sp. | reverse complement strand
TATTACCTCATATCCATGTTGCTTGTGGCGTTTGTATCCTCAGCCCTGGCCTTTTTTGTCGGCAGTATGTTGGGATTTCAGGCTAATCCTCAGCAACAAGATAGTATGGTGCTGATCGTGCTTTTTAATGCAGTGGTGTCCTTGCTAGCACTTATATATGGCTTGGTTCATTTTCGTGAGGGTGAGCGGTATTAGCCTTGTTTGGGTTATTTCCCTTTTATTTTGATAAAGATGAAAAAAAAGGTGTAATCCCCCTTCCTATCTCGTATAATCCGCCGCCATCGTTTCCCCAAGACGAAGCCCTAAAACGGTGTTACCAGCCGATTTAGTTCGGACCGAGTAGGTAACATACCTGATTAGGCGAAATAGAAAAGATTATGAAAACATATACTGCAAAACCTGAAACTGTAAAACGCGAGTGGCTAATTGTTGATGCTGAAGGCGCAACATTAGGTCGTTTAGCGACTGAAATCGCTGCTCGTTTACGTGGCAAGCATAAGCCTGAATATACACCTCACGTTGATACTGGCGACTACATCGTTGTTATCAATGCGGATAAAGTAGCGGTAACCGGTGCTAAAGCACAGGATAAGATGTACTACCGTCATACTGGTTATCCTGGTGGTTTGCGTGAAATGAACTTCTCTGACCTTCAAGCGCGTAAGCCGGGTCGTGTAGTTGAGCTTGCTGTTAAAGGCATGCTTCCTAAGAACCCTCTTGGTCGTGCAATGTTCACAAAACTGAAAGTGTATGCGGGTGCTGAGCATCCACATGCTGCACAACAACCAAAAGAATTGAAGGTTTAAGGGGATTATCATGGCTGCAACACAATATTATGGCACTGGCCGTCGTAAATCTTCCAGCGCACGCGTTTTCTTGCGTCCTGGTACTGGTCAAATCATCGTTAACAAACGCCCTGTAGACGAATACTTCGGTCGTGAAACTTCACGCATGGTAGTACGTCAGCCGCTTTTGCTAACTGAAAATGCTGAAAAGTTTGACCTATACGTCACTGTTAAAGGTGGTGGTGCATCTGGCCAAGCTGGTGCAATTCGTCACGGTATTACCCGTGCTCTTATGGAATACGATGAGACTCTACGTCCTTCTCTACGTGCAGCGGGTTATGTAACTCGTGATAGCCGTGAAGTTGAGCGTAAGAAAGTTGGTCTACGTAAAGCTCGTAAGAAACCTCAGTTCTCTAAGCGTTAATCACGTTTGGCAAGAATTGTCGAAAAACGCTCAGATTTTTGTCTGGGCGTTTTTTTTTATCTAAAACAAAGGGTTATGTTAATAAAACCCGCATGAAATTGACTTGGCTCCTTGTAAGGGGCGGGACATTTCATTACTATTTGGGCCGATTTTTCCCCCCAGTCCTTGTGTTTGTGCTTTAGTTAAGGGTTGATGGGTAAAATGCAGAGATTCTCTGAATTATATGCTGGCTGTTTCAGCAAAGAATGTTATCCAAAGAATTTGGGCTGCACAGAATTTTAAAAAAGTTGATGGGAGACTGCCAGAATGAGCAATGATGGCGTAAATACAGGCCGACGCCGCTTCCTCATCGCAACAACCGCGGTGGGTGGTGGTATTGGTGCTGTTGGCGTAGCTGTGCCTTTTGTTAAATCTTGGAATCCAAGTGAAAAGGCGAAAGCTGCCGGTGCACCTGCTAAAGCAGATGTAAGTAAAGTTGAACCAGGCCAGATGATTGTTGTGGAATGGCGTGGCAAGCCAGTTTATATCTACCGTCGCACGGAAGAGACAATTGGTTTGTTGGATACAAATAGCGATGAGCTAAAAGATCCAGAAAATGCTGATGAAGCACAACAGCCAGCCTATGCGAAGAACACACAGCGTTCTCGTAAGCCGGATGTTGCGGTTATCGAAGGTGTTTGTACACACCTTGGCTGTGCACCTAAGTATGTGCCAGAAGTTGAGCCTCAGCCATTCCAAGAAGAGTGGGTTGGTGGTTTTTTCTGTCCGTGTCACGGTTCTCGTTTTGACCTAGCGGGTCGTGTTTATAAGGGCTCACCTGCTGGTAAGAACTTAAAAGTACCGCCTTATTCTTATGCCGATGAGAACACCATTATTATTGGTGTGGATGAGGAGAATTCATAATGAGTAATAAATCCGCATTCATGAGTTGGATCGATGCCCGTTTACCGGTTACGGCCACCTTCGAAAAGCATATGTCTAAGTACTATGCACCTAAGAACCTGAACTTCTGGTACTTCTTTGGTGTATTTTCCTTCTTGATGCTAGCTAACCAAATCCTTACGGGTGTTTGGTTGACCATGTCATTCACGCCATCAGCTGAGCAAGCGTTTGCCTCAGTTGAATACATCATGCGTGATGTGGAGTTCGGTTGGTTGATTCGTTATATGCACTCAACCGGCGCGTCTTTCTTCTTCCTCGTTATCTATATGCATATGTTCCGCGGCTTATTATATGGCTCTTACCAAAAGCCACGTGAGCTGATCTGGATCTTTGGTATGGCTATTTACTTAATGCTGATGGCTGAAGCGTTCATGGGTTATGTATTACCTTGGGGTCAGATGTCTTACTGGGGTGCGCAGGTAATTATCTCGCTATTCAGTGCCATTCCTATTGTGGGTGATGACCTTGTAACTTGGATTAAAGGTGACTTCTTAATCTCAGGTATCACGCTTAACCGTTTCTTTGCATTGCACGTAATTGCATTGCCACTTGTGATTGTTGCACTTGTGTTTATGCACATTCTTGCGCTACACGAAGTGGGTTCTAACAACCCTGATGGCGTTGATATCAAAAAATACAAAGATGAAGAAGGTCGTCCTTTAGACGGTATTCCATTCCACCCTTATTACACCGTGCATGACCTTGTGGGTATTGTGGTGTTCTTGTTTGTGTTCTGTTTTGTGATTTTCTTCTGGCCAGAAGGTAATGGTTATTTCCTTGAGCATGCTAACTTTGAGCAAGCAAATGGTCTGAAAACACCGGCGCACATTGCACCTGTATGGTATTTCGGTGCGTTCTACACGATCTTACGTGTTGTGCCTGATAAGCTCGGTGGTGTTATTTTGATGGGTGCGGCGATTGCTGTTCTGTTCGTACTACCATGGTTGGACCGTAGCCCAGTAAGATCTTGGCGCTATAAAGGTTGGATTAGCCGTATTAATCTTGTGTTGTTTGGCTTGTTCTTCATCTTGCTAACTTGGTTAGGTACTCAACCAGCGACTGGTATTTATGCAACACTTGGTTTGATTTCGACAATTGTTTATTTTGCATGGTTTATCACTTTGCCATTTATCTCAGCTAAAGAAAAAACCAAACCAGTACCAGAGAGGGTGACAGGCTAATGAAATCGTTAATTGCAGTTATATTTGCCCTTCTGCCAAGCTTTGTGTTTGCTGCAGGTGGCAATGTTCAATTGAATGATATGAAGGTGGACTTAGAAGATACGGCTTCTTTGCAGCGCGGTGCGAAATATTTCGCTAACTACTGCATGGGCTGTCACAGTACTAAGTTCGCACGTTATAACCGAGTGGCTCGTGATCTAGGTATTCCTGATGATGTCATGATGGATAACCTGGTATTCGCTGAAACCAAAATTGGTAATCTGATGGAGATCGCAATGCGCCCAGAAGATTCTAAGAAATGGTTTGGTGCAACGCCTCCAGATTTAACTCTGGTCGCTCGTGTACGTGGTGCTGACTGGTTATACACCTATTTAGGTAGCTTCTATGCGGATGAGACTCGTCCATATGGCTACAACAACACTGCGTTTAAAGACGTCGGTATGCCTCACGTGCTAGCAGGCCTTCAAGGTAAGCAAGTGAAGGGTTGTGCACCAGTGGTGATTGGCTTTGATCCTTTAACGGGTCAGGAGCTTAAAGAAGACTCTTGTGCTCGCACAGATGATGCCGGTCACCCAGTTGAAGTATTGTACCTAGAAGAAGAAGGTCAGCTGAATGCAGCTGAATATGATAAAGCGATTGCTGATATCACCAACTTCCTAGTGTACATGGGTGAGCCTATGGCATTAGAACGCAAGCGCATTGGTTTCTGGGTATTGCTATTCTTGGCCATCTTATTTGTGCCAGTTTACTACCTGAACCGTGAATTCTGGCGTGGTATCCACTAAGAGATTGTAATAGGCCTGCTGACTTAATAGTGGGCCAATACAAGACTTTTAGGTTGTATATTGGGATTCATATACAAACATTGAATATAAATCCCACAAAACTCGGCGTCTGGTGTATAATCAGACGCCGATTTTTTTGTTTTTAAAGGTGAGGAAAACCTATATGGGTGTAGTGGCTAAGCGCTCTTCCATGACCTTCTTTTCTGATGGTAATGATCATTATTGTCATCGTGTCCGCATTGTATTAGCGGAAAAGGGTGTGGCGGTAGAAATTCACGATGTGGATCCAATGAACCCACCTGAAGATTTAGCGTCTTTGAATCCGTACAACAGCGTGCCTACTTTGGTAGACCGAGATTTGGTTCTTTATGAGCCAAGCATCATGATGGAATATTTGGATGAGCGTTTCCCGCATCCACCATTATTGCCGGTATACCCTGTAGCTCGTGCAGAGAGCCGTTTGTGGTTGTACCGCATCCAGCGCGACTGGTGCACACTGGCTGATATTATTCTTGCGAATAAAGATGATGCTGCTGTGACAAAAGCACGTAAAGAATTACGCGAAAGCCTAATTAGCACGTCGCCATTGTTTGCAGAAAAACCATTCTTCATGAGTGATGAGTACAGCATTGTAGATTGCTGCACTGCGCCTTTACTTTGGCGCTTGCCAGTACTTGGTATTGATTTACCTGAAAAACAAACAAAGGATATCCATACTTATATGGAGCGTTTGTTTGAGCGTGAATCTTTCCAGGCTAGTTTGTCTGAAGCTGAACAGGAAATGCGTGAATGACACCGAGTCGTCCTTATTTGATGCGAGCGCTTTTTGAGTGGGTTTTGGATAACGAATCCACTCCTTATGTGTTGGTAGACGCCAATATTCTTGGCGTGCAGGTTCCACAAGAATACGTCAATGACGGACAAATCGTGTTGAACATCAGCCCAAGTGCTGTTCAAGGCTTAATGATTAACAATGAAGCCATGAGTTTTAATGCTCGCTTTTCTGGTGTCACGCAAAACATTTACGTGCCCATCGTCGCGGTTTTGGCTATTTACGCTAAAGAAACCGGTGAGGGTATGGTATTTGGTAACGAGGCAGGTGCGCCGGATCCTAATGATCCACAGCCAGCGCCTAAGAAGAAAGAAGAAGTAAGATCACAAGAGAAACCCAGTGGTCGACCTTCATTGACGGTTGTAAAATAATCGATCGATGTTACCAAATAAAAAAAGCAGCCTAGGCTGCTTTTTTTTCGTCTGTATAAAACTTTAATAAGTCTATTCGAGTTTTATTCCATCGGACCGAATAACTGCCAGTCAATCAGGTCGCATAAGCAATGGATCACAACCAGGTGAACCTCTTGAATACGAGCGGTTGTCATTGAAGGCACTCGAATTTCAATGTCTTCAGGGAGTAGTAACGATGCCATGTCGCCGCCGTCGCGACCAGTGAGTGCTACTACGCGCATTTCACGATCGTGAGCCGCTTGAATGGCTTGAACGACGTTGGCACTNTTNCCNCTTGTTGAGATTGCCAGTANTACGTCACCGGTATTGCCCAGTGCTCGAATTTGTTTAGAGAAAACTTCGTTGTAACTGTAGTCGTTAGCAATGGATGTAACGGTTGAGCTGTCAGTGGTGAGTGCGATGGCAGGAAGGCTTGGGCGTTCGCGCTCAAAGCGGTTCAATAGCTCAGATGAAAAGTGTTGCGCATCCCCTGCGCTACCACCGTTGCCACAGGTTAAAATTTTTCCGCCGCTGAGTAGCGCGCCCACCATGCTGTCGCTGGCTTGTTCGATTGCTGGGGCCAGTACTTCTGCAGCCTGTTGTTTGGTTTCAATGCTGGCTTGGAAGTGCTGATTTATCCGTTCTTGAAAATGCATAAAAACGTCTCTTATTTTTTAGCAAACATGCCCCTTGGTGTTCATGCCAAGTGGAAAGTGTATTGATTTAAGCGAAAGCGTTTTTTAACCAAGTAAGCTGGCTATCGTTGTCTTCGCCATCTATGGCAACCACATCAAAGCGACAGCTAGGTGGTTGGTTACCAAACGTTTTTTGTAAATAAAGTTGTGCGGCTAAAACAATGCGCTGTTGTTTTTTGTAAGCAACGCTGGCAGCTGCACCACCAAATTGTTTATTTTGTCTAAAGCGCACCTCAATAAACACAAGTTGCGCATCATCTTTCATGATGAGGTCAATCTCACCGCCTTTGAAATTAACATTTTGGGCGACGAATTTTAGACCTTGTTTTTGCAAGTGGTGACGGGCTATTTTTTCGTAAGCATCACCTTTGGCTCGCTTGTTAAATACCTTGCTTGCTCTCCACATGCGGCACATATCCCTGTGTCTTTTTTGCTAGGCCTTTTTCGAACTTCGCAAAAGGCAGTGTGCGGACAATTTGTCCGTATTCATCCATGGCAAGACTGCCGGTTTCACCTTGCACGCGGGCTTGCTTGAGTACTTTAATTTGCCCAAGGCGAGGATACAAGCGATAAGCGTCTACACCTAACGCATATAAGCGATCGAGGCTGCCTTTAGCTTGTGGCCAAAGGGATTGCACAGTCTCGCGCAGAGGGCCTTTTTCAAGCATCCAAGGAATATCACAAAAGACCACATTGTTAAGGTCACGATCTTTTGATCGTGAGGGTATACCTGAATAGATTTGTGAGGTGGCGATCATGGGAATATCACGGGCAAAGTTAAATGCAAGGGTTGGCTTAATTTGGCGAGCTTGCTGAGGTAATGCGGCGACAAAAATAAAATCCACATCTTGGCGACGGCGAGCTTGGAATTCCATGCGCGTTCCCAGTTGTCTGCGCACACTGCGAGCTCGGCTTTCGCTATCGTCCACGGCAAATAAACGGCTAATGACTTTGTTATAATCGCCGTTGCCACTAAAAAACTGAGCCTCAATGAGCTGGCCACCTTGTGCTTGCCAGGTATCACTGAAGCGCTTAAATACACGCTCGCCCCATGGGCCTTTTGGCATCAAGGCGACAGCACTTTGATAACCTTGTTGGCGAGCATAATAAGCCGCCAATTGCGCTTCATCTTCAACGGCTAGGCCGTATTGATAAAGCTGGCTTGGGTTTTCAGTGGCGTCGCGGTTGCCGTAGTTTAAAGCAAGAGTAGGAACGGGTAGGCGGCTTTCTTGTTGCAGGCGCTCAACCGCATTTTTTTCTAGTGGGCCAATGACCAGTTCGTTGCCATCAAGGATGGCTTGTTTATAAAGACCCCAAAAGTCTTTGGATTTGGCTGTGTCATACACGCGAATTTCAGGTAATTGTGCCCCTAGTTCTTTGGCTTGGAAGTAAGCCGCGAATAAGCCATCACGAACGGCTTTGCCAGTTACGGCAAGCTTGCCTGATAACGGCACCATCAGAGCAATGTAGTTCGCTTTGTTTTCGATGTACTCTTCTAATTGATCCAGACCACCTGGTAACTCTTTTGCTGCAGGGTGGGTGTCATATTTTGCCTGCCACAAGCGCAAGGTACTGAGCTGGCGGTCAAGGTCCATCTGGTTACGCTTGATGATTAGCGCAAGCTCTAACCAGCCTCTAAAGATTGTGGTGCTGGTTTTCTTAGAGAGGCTTTCTAGGTCTTTGTCGTCTGCTTGCAACAAGCTGTGCCAAATGGCTTGATGATTGTCATCGTATTGATCACCCGATAAAACCCCTGCCAAAAACATACGCTCGCGTGCGCTGGCTATAAATTCACCTTTAAGGTGCAGAGCCTTTGCACGTAAAAATCCTGGGCTATTAGGGTCAATACCAGATAGCTTAGTGAATGCGCCAGGTGCTACTGCATTCAGAGCAGCAATAGCAGCATCACCGCGACCAAGTTGTACTGATAATTTAGCGCTTAACCAATGAAATTGAATTTGTTCCAGTTCGCTGATGCTGTAGATATCGATTTTTTTTAAGGCATCTTCGGCATCAATGAATCTATGGTTAGCGATTAGCTGCTCGATAGTCGATAATGGGCTTTCACTGGGGATATCAAGCGCAGCTGTTGGTTGTTTAGGTGTCGAAGAGCAGGCCGCTAATAAGGCAAGCAGCAAGACAAGAAGCGCGTAGCGAAGATTCAACATAATTACATAGTTTCAAACATAAGATGAAGGCGGGCATTATGGCAGAAAATCAGCTCTATGTGGTGGCAACTCCCATAGGAAATTTGGCTGATATCACAGTTCGAGCACAACAAGTGCTTGAAATGGTGGATATTATCGCTGCCGAGGACACGCGACATACTAAAAAGCTGTTAAATCATCTGGGAATTCAGAAGCCTTTGATGGCCACCCATGATCACAATGAGGCCCAGGCAGCGCAGCAAATCATTGAAAAACTGCAAGTCGGTCAAAATGTCGCCATCGTCAGTGATGCTGGCACCCCTTTGATTGCGGACCCCGGTTATCATGTGGCCGACCAAGTGGCCAAGGCGGGGTTTGCTGTTGTGCCAATTCCGGGTGCGTGTGCGGTGATTACCGCATTGTGTGCGGCGGCTTTGCCGACGGATCGATTTATTTTTGATGGTTTCCTGCCGTCAAAAAGCACCGCAAGAAAAAGCTATTTTTCCAGTATTAAACATGAAGAGCGCACGACCGTTATCTATGAATCACCTCACCGTATCATGCATGCGGTGGACGACTTGATCACTGAGTTGGGCCCAGATAAAGAAATCGTGCTGGCTCGTGAATTAACAAAAACGTTTGAGACATTTTTACGCGGCACCGCTGAAGAAATTAAAGCCATTATGGAAGCGGATTCGAACCAGCAGCGTGGCGAATTTGTGATGATGGTGCGCGGCGTATTGTCCAATAAAAAGCTTGAGGTGTCTCAAGATGCGCTGGATTTAACCTTGTTGATTGCACAGGAATTACCCTTGAAAAAAGCTGCGGCNATNGTNTCGACTCATACTGGGTTTAAGAAAAATCAGTTGTATCAATTGGCNCTAGAGCAGAAAGCCGAATAACTGGCTTGACCTGACTAAAACAAAGCGTATCCTTGCGCGCGGAGATAGTCGAGCAACCGCTGCTAGTCACTTGTTGATTAGGGGAGGAAAGTCCGGGCTCCACAGGGCAGGGTGCCAGGTAACGCCTGGGTAGCGTGAGCTAACGGCCAGTGCAGCAGAGAGTATACCGCCGATGGTTCTCTTCGGAGTTCACAGGTAAGGGTGAAAGGGTGCGGTAAGAGCGCACCGCGCGACTGGTAACAGTTCGTGGCACGGTAAACCCCACTCGGAGCAAGACCAAATAGGTTCTCGTTTGGCGTGGCCCACGTTGAGAACGGGTAGGTCGCTTGAGCCTTGGAGTGATCCAAGGCCTAGATGAATGGTTGCAACTTGTTCGCAAGTCACAGAACCCGGCTTATAGACAAATCTCTCTTTATTGAAACCCGTTGCCAGTTTTGGCAGCGGGTTTTTTTATATCTTAGGATCTGGGTAAATGACGTCGGTTATGTTCCCAGAATGCTTCTTGGTGTTATGGGTTGAGTGTCCGGTTATTACTAGGCGATCTACTTAGACAACTTTCCTCTAAGCCCTTTAAATAGGCGGTCTTAATGGGCCTAAATGCTCAAAACACGACATCGTACCTTGCAATACCTTAGTTCTGTTTCTATAGTGTGCAAAAGTGTTGTTTTGTGGGTAAATGTGGAGTTTTTTGGGTAGCAGGTGAAATAAATTATGTTTCGTGGTGTGCACAATATCAATCTCGATACCAAAGGCCGAATGGCCGTGCCTGCACGCTACCGTCAATTGTTGCATGAGAGCAACGATGGCGCCTTAGTAGTTACTATTGATACTGAAGAGAAGTGTTTACTCGTTTATCCTTTAAAAGAATGGGAGCCCATTCAAGCCAAAATAGAAGCATTGCCTAGCTTTAATCCCGCCGCACGCCGTATTCAGCGATTGATCATAGGTCACGCCACCGACATCGATATGGACGCTAATGGTCGCTTATTGCTGCCAGGGCCGTTAAGAGAATATGCCGGCCTTGAAAAGAAAATGGTGATGATGGGCCAAGGCAACAAATTTGAATTGTGGGACGAGACCCACTGGACAGAACGCCGTGAACGTTACCTTGAAGAAATGAAAGGTGATACCCAATTGCCAGAAGAGCTGATGAATCTATCCCTATGAGTGAACATATTACGGTGCTATTAAACGAAGCGGTTGATGCTTTGGTTCAAGATGTTGATGGTCTTTACATCGACTGCACCTTTGGCCGTGGTGGTCATAGCCGTTTAATTTTAGAAAAGCTATCGCCTAATGGGCGATTAATCGGAATCGATAAAGACCCGCGAGCCATTGCCACGGCGAATGAGCTAGCTGCACAAGACAGTCGTTTTTCTATTTGTCATGGCTCGTTTGCCGAAATGGCTACCTGGCTTCAACAAAACGGCGAAGGACGTCCAGTTGCTGGCATCTTGATGGATTTAGGCGTCAGTAGCCCTCAGTTAGATGAAGCCGAGCGTGGTTTTAGTTTTATGAATGATGGCCCGCTTGATATGCGAATGAATACTGAGTCCGGTTTGACTGCAGCGCAATGGGTCGCCACAGCATCAGAAGAAGAAATCGCTAATGTACTCTATCAGTTCGGTGAAGAGCGTTATAGCCGCCGACTGGCCAAGGCCATTGTTATGCGTCGCGTGCAAGAGCCATTTGAGCGCACGTTGGATTTAGCTCACGTAATTAAAGAAGCGCACCCTAAGTGGGAGAAAGGCAAGCATCCGGCCACTAAAAGTTTTCAAGCTATTCGTATCTTTTTAAACGATGAGCTGGGCGACCTTACTTCTGGCCTGCAAACAGCCACAGATTTATTAGCAAAAGACGGCCGTTTAGTGGTGATCAGTTTCCACTCTCTAGAAGATCGCATGGTAAAACGCTTTATTCGTGATAAAGAAAAAGGGCCGCAGTTGCCACCTGATATTCCGATTATGGCCACTGATTTTCCTATTGTGCTTAAGCATGTCGGTAAAGCGGTTAAGCCGAGTAAAGATGAAGTGAATGCCAATATTCGATCACGCAGTGCCATTATGCGTGTTGCGCAAAAACAATTATAAGAGCGGTTCGTGAAAAGCTTCAACGCAAAATGGGTATTCCTTGTATTAATGTTGTGCGCGCTGGCCACTGTTTATACCAGTTATGTGAACAGGCAATTGGCGCAGCAGTGGCAAAAAGAAAGCTCGCAATACGCTCAACTGCAAGAGGAATATGGACGTCTGATGTTGGAATACAGCACTCTGGCTGCGCCGAGTCGAGTTGAGGCAATGGCCAGACAAAAATTGGATATGCAGTTTCCAGGTTCGATCAATACTCGAATCATTGAAGTACATGATTTTTTGAAAAAGTAATTTTGAGTAACACGCTTAAATGGCTAGCAAAAATAAATACGAACAAACCAGTAACCGTTGGCGTCATTACACAGTAATGGGCGCAGGCTTACTGCTGTTTGCTGTTTTGTTGGTCAGGTTGGCTCAGCTACAAGTATTTGAAACGGACTTTTTACAAGTAGAAGGTACCAAGCGTACGGTTCGTGAGCACAATATTGATGCTTATCGAGGCATGATTGTGGATCGTAATAATGAACCATTGGCAGTTAGCACACCTGTTAAAAGTATTTGGGCAAACCCCAAGCAAATTATTAAAGATCAAGTGGATGTCTCGGCCCTTGCCCCATTGCTGAATATGACTCGAGCCCAGTTGTTAGCGCGAATCCGCACACATAAACATAAAGAATTTATCTACCTAGAGCGTCACATGAACCCAGCCATGGCAAAAGCCATTGCTAATTTATCTTTGCCCGGTGTGGGAATTCAGCAAGAGTTTAAGCGTTATTACCCTGCAGCCGAAGTGGCCAGTCATGTGGTGGGCTTCACTAATATTGATGAGCACGGTATTGAAGGGGTTGAACTGGCTTACGATACTTGGCTGCAAGGTCAGCCAGGTAAAGGGCGCGTGGTAAAAGACCGACTAGGTCGTTTAGTGAAAGATTTAGGTGTGATGAAGGTCGCACAGCCCGGTAGTGAATTAATGCTCAGTATTGATTTACGTTTGCAGTATCAGGCCTATCGTGAATTAAAAGCATCAGTGCAGCAGCACGGAGCAAAAGCGGGCTCTTTGATGATGGTAGATGTTAAAACCGGTGAGATTTTAGCTCTTGTCAATCAACCAGCGTTTAACCCCAATAATCGTTCAGAATTAAAAGCCGCCAGTGTGCGTAATCGCAGTGTGACGGATATCTTTGAGCCAGGCTCAACAGTAAAACCGTTCACGATTGCCGCAGCCCTGATGGCGGGTGAAATAAATAAAGATAGCATTATTAATACACACCCTGGTTACTTGCGTGTGGGCAGTAAAACGATTCGTGATCATCGTGACTACGGCAAGCTCGATATTACCGGTGTCTTAACCAAGTCCAGTAACGTTGCGGTGAGTAAATTGTCATTTAAGTTAGGTGGTGAAAAACTTTGGGGATTCTACCAGCAATTAGGTTTAGGTAAGCCAGTTGGTTTAGGGTTGCCTGGCGAAAACGGCGGTAAGGTCGCTGTTGAAACCAATAATTGGAATCGCTTACAGAGTGCCACCTTGTCCTATGGATATGGTTTGGCGGTCACGCCTATACAGCTAGCTCAAGCTTATCAAGTACTTGCAAACGGTGGTGTTAAGCAGCCTTTGACCTTGGTGCGCCGTAATCCAGAAAAAGGCAAACGCATTATGACCGAACAAGTAGCCAATGACGTGGTGGCCATGCTGGAAAGTGTGGTTGGGCCAAAAGGCACTGCCCGTCGTGCTCATGTTGAAGGTTATCCTGTGGCCGGTAAAACCGGCACAGTTCATAAGGTGGGTGCAAATGGTTATGAAGATGAACGTTATTTATCCTTATTTGCGGGTATTGCCCCTGCGGATGATCCAAGAATCGTTACTATTGTCGTGATTGATGAACCTAATGGGCGAGAGTATTACGGTGGTGAAGTGGCCGCACCTATTTTTTCAAGGGTCACTCAATCCAGTTTACGCTTAATGAATATTACCCCCACCGTGTTTGAAGATCAGTCAATTGCTGGGAGGTTAGAATGATTGCTTTTAACCAACCGCTTAAAATATTGAAACCCTGGGTCGAATCACTTCCTCAGGGTTTGTTCGATCTTGAAATTAACAATTTGTGTTTTGATAGCCGTGAAGTGAATGCGGGTGATGCTTTTTTTGCTTTACCGTCGGTGGCAGGAAATGAAGTTCAAAATATTACCCAGGCAATAGAACGTGGTGCTCGGGTTATATTTGCAGAGAGTCATATCGGTCAGTCTATTGCGTTAGTCGATGTACCATGCGTGCCACTGACAGATGTAATGAGTGTGGCCGGTAATGTGATTGCACAGGTTTTATATCAAGGCCGAGCGGATTTGCAAATAGTTGGGATCACGGGCACGAACGGTAAGTCGTCTATTAGTTTTTATTTGGCGCAGTTATTGACGGCTTTACGCAGTGAATGCGCTGTGATGGGGACGGTGGGGTACGGCCAGTGGGACCAATTAAAACCTACTGGAATGACGACATTGCCATTAGAGAAATTACATCACGTTTTGAAGGCGCTTTCAGAGGATTATCAAGCGGTTGCCATGGAGGTCTCAAGCCATGGTTTACATCAAAATCGTTTGTCGGGTGTTAACTTTGATGGTGCGGTATTTTCAAATTTAAGTCGAGATCACCTGGATTATCACGGCACCATGGATGCGTATGGTCAAGCAAAGGCATTACTATTTAAACGACCTGAGCTTAAGTTCGCGGTCATCAATGGTGATGATGATTATGCTCAAGCGTTAATCGCGCAAAGTACTGTTCAGCCAATGACGTACTCACAATCAAACGGGGCAGATCTTGTCTTTAAAATTGTGAATATGCACGAACAAGGCATGACTGTTGAGTTTGCTTGGCAATCGCAGGTTCAGCAGGTAGTGCTGCCTTTATTTGGTTTGTTTAATGCCGAAAATGTGGCTGCCGCCATATTGTGTTGCTTAAACATGCAATTCGAATTTAAAGATATTATGGATGCGTGTTCTGCATTGCGTGCTGTACCTGGGCGTATGCAGCAAGTAGCCGTTTCAGTTAAGCAGCCGTTGGTCTTGGTTGATTACGCTCACACTCCCGATGCTCTTGAGCAAATACTCTCGGCCATAAAGCAGCATGCGCAAGGTAATGTGCATTTAGTTGTGGGTTGTGGCGGTGATCGCGATAGCGGTAAGCGCAGCTTAATGGGGAAAATAGCCATAAATCACGCGAACAAAACGATAGTGACCAGTGACAACCCTCGTAGTGAAGACCCGCTTGATATTTGTAAGCAAATGGTTACGGATTTAACGGGGGACTTTGTCATTGAAGTGGATCGCGCACGTGCGATCAAGCGCGCAATATTGCAAGCCAGCGATGATGATATCGTGATTATCGCGGGTAAAGGTCATGAAGATTATCAAGAAATAAACGGTCAGCGTCATCATTTTAGTGATGTAGAAGAAGCCAAAAAAGTTTTGCAGTTGGAGAAACAAATATGATTGGGTCGGTACGGTTAGCTGAAGTGGCCGAATTTATTCAAGCTACGCATCGCGGTGCTAACGTGCCGTTCCAATTTGTGAGCACCGATACTCGCACGCTCCAACCGGGTGATTTATATGTGGCACTTATAGGTAAGCGTTTTGATGGGCACGAATATGTAAAACAAGCCATTGAAAAGGGTGCCTGCGCAGTTGTCATTAGTAAAGATATGGGACTGGATACACCCTATCTGAAAGTGACAGATACCATACAAGCCCTTGGCCGCTTAGCCCTTTATAATCGCGAAAAGTTTAATCGTGATGTGGTCGCTATTACCGGTAGTAGCGGTAAAACAACCGTCAAAGGCATGATGGCTACCTTATTACGCCAGCAAAATGAAGTGCTGGTGACCCGTGGGAATTTAAACAATCATATTGGCGGCCCTTTGACCCTATTACGTCTGAATCACACCTATGATTATGCGGTTGTGGAGCTAGGCGCGAGTGCAGAGGGGGAGATTGCCTATACCTCTGAACTTGCGAAACCGACGGTTTCTATTTTGACTAACGCCGGCAGTGCACATTTAGAAGGCTTTGGAAGTTTAGAAACCATTGTGCGCACAAAGGGCGAGATTATTGATGCATTAGGTGATGACGGGGTGGCCGTATTAAACGCCGATAGTCCACATTTTAATACTTGGAAAACACGAGCTGGAAAGCGCCGAGTCATTAGTTTTGGTGAGAATGATCAGGCGGATGTGCGCGCAAGTAATATTAGTATTGATGAAATGGGCTGTTGCCAATTTACACTGACCGTTGATGAACATAGCGCTATGGTCCATTTAAAAGTGATGGGCCAGCATAATGTTTATAACGCCTTAGCGTCTGCCGCAGCGTGTCATGCTTTGAACATGAGCTTGCCTAATATTGTCACTGGCTTACAGGCTTTTGAGGGTGTTGAGGGGCGCTTAATAGAAAAGCCTGGCTTGAATGAAAGCACGGTCATTGATGATAGTTATAATGCGAACCCCGCCTCTGTTCGAGCCGCCATGGATGTACTTAGTAGTCGTTCTGGTAAAAGTATTTTTGTATTAGGCGATATGGCGGAGCTGGGTGTCGAGACACAGTTAGCGCATGCTGAAATGGGCGCATATGCTCGTGAAGCAAAAATAGATGAATTTTTTGCCCTAGGTGAATTCAGTCGCGGTGCGGCAGATGCCTTTGGCGATAATGCACACTGGTTCGCCAGTCATGACAACTTGGTTCGCTTTTTGAAAACCAAATTAAATAAAGATGTCACCGTTTTGGTCAAAGGTTCACGCAGTGCTCATATGGACCGCGTAGTGAATGAAATTTTACAAGATACTCAGAATAATTAGAGGACACCCAATATGTTGCTTTGGCTAGGGGAATTTTTACAGCAGTATCACACCGGCTTTGCTGTTGTGAACTACCTGACGTTTCGCGCAATCTTTGCCACGATCACTGCATTGGCTATTGCATTGTGCTTTGGTCCGTATTTGATTCGTAAATTACAGGAAAAACAAATTGGCCAGTCAGTACGTGATGACGGCCCTAAGTCTCACTTAAGTAAAGCGGGCACTCCAACCATGGGTGGTACGCTAATTTTATTAGCCATTTCTGTGAGTACCTTGTTATGGGGAGACTTGAGTAATCATTACATCTGGGTTGTGTTGCTAGTAACGTTGGCTACGGGTCTTGTGGGATTTGTGGATGACTATAGAAAAGTTGTGCAAAAAAATTCTCGTGGACTACCTGCACGCTGGAAAATGTTTTGGCAGAGCATTATTGCATTGGCAGCCGGTATTTTCTTGTATGCAACAGCTTCAACACCGGCAGAGACAACGTTAATCGTTCCTTTCTTTAAAGATGTGGCCATTGAATTAGGCCTGTTTTATATCGTTTTAACTTACCTTGTAATTGTGGGTAGTTCCAATGCGGTTAACCTCACCGATGGTTTAGATGGTCTTGCTATTTTGCCAACCGTAATGGTTGGTGGCGCATTGGGCGCGTGTGCGTATTTGGTCGGTAATGTGAACTTTGCAGAATACTTATTTTTACCTTATCTAGATGGCACAGGTGAGGTGACTATTTTTTGTGGTGCATTAGTAGGTGCTGGTATTGGTTTCTTATGGTTTAACACTTACCCAGCACAGGTTTTCATGGGCGATGTGGGTTCACTGGCACTCGGTGCGGCATTGGGTGTGCTGGCTGTTATCGTTCGCCAAGAAATCTTGTTGTTTATTATGGGCGGTATTTTTGTTGCCGAAACCGTCAGTGTTATCTTGCAAGTCGCATCATTTAAAATGACGGGCAAGCGCATTTTTAGAATGGCCCCGCTTCACCATCACTTTGAACTAAAAGGTTGGCCTGAGCCGCGCGTGATTGTGCGCTTTTGGATTATCACGTTATTTTTAGTTTTGATTGGCTTGGCCACATTAAAAATTCGATAACATCAATTGGGACATATATTAATGAATGTGAAAGCAAAACCTGTTGTCGTTGTAGGTTTAGGCAAAACCGGTTACTCGGTTGTTGCCTTTTTTGCTGCTCGCAATATTCATGTGGTGGCCATGGATACCCGTGAAGCTCCGCCATTTGCTCAAATGATTCAGCAACATTTTCCAGAGGTTACCTTGCATCTAGGTGGGCTTAATCAAGCGCACTTACTTAGTGCTGAAAAAATTATCTTAAGCCCAGGTTTACCCCTTGCTACGCCTGAAATTCAAGCGTCTATTGATGCGGGCATAACCGTGGTGAGTGATATTCAGGTATTTGCCGATCATGCTAAGGCGCCAATTGTGGCTATCACAGGTTCCAATGCAAAAAGTACCGTGACAAGTTTGTTAGGTGTGATGGCTCAGCAAGCCGGTTTAAAGGTAGCGGTTGGCGGAAATCTTGGCACACCAGCGTTAGATTTAATTGAAGATGATGTTGATTTGTATGTCATGGAATTAAGCAGTTTTCAACTAGAGGCGACACCGAACCTTAATGCCAAGGTAGCCACGGTACTGAATATTAGCCCAGACCACCTAGACCGTTATGACAGTTATGAAGCTTATTATTTATCTAAGCATGTGATTTTTAATGGCTGCCAATGGGGTGTGGTTAACCTAGATGATGCTTTGTCCAAACCCCAGCTAAAGCAGCCAGAACACCAAGTGAGCTTTTCACTAGGTACTCCGCAAGAAAATGCGTTCGGGGTAATAAAAGACGCAGGTCAGTTGTTTTTGGCGAAAGGTGAAACCCAACTGCTAAATTGTGACACCTTAAAAATGAAAGGCAGCCATAATCGCAGTAATGCTCTAGCGGCATTGGCACTGGGTGAGTGTGCGGGGCTCGACATGAATAGCATGTTAGAAACTTTACAGACGTTTCCGGGTCTTGAGCATCGCTGTCAGTGGGTTGGTGAACATGAAGGGGTTGATTTTTATAATGACTCTAAGGGCACCAATGTAGGGGCAACCTTAGCCGCCTTAGAAGGTTTAGGTCCAGAGATTAAGGGTCACCTTGTGCTTATGGCAGGCGGTGTTAGTAAGGATGCAGATTTTAATTTTCTACATGACTGCGTAAACCGTTATGTAAAAACCTTAGTGGTATATGGCCAAGACCAGCAACAAATTGCTGAAGCATTGAATGACGTAACTCAAGTTATTTCAGCCTCGTCTTTTGAAGACGCATTTAATAAAGCGTGCAAGTGTGCCACTAGCAATGACACAGTTTTACTATCACCTGCATGTGCCAGTTTCGATATGTTTAATAGCTTTGAGCATCGAGGGGAGACGTTTGTGAAATTGGTGGAGGCCCTATGAGTTCGGCCACCCGAGTCACACAAACAGCTCCTGTTTGGAAGCAGTTTGATTTTAAGCAGTCCATTGTTTTGGATCAAAGGCTGCTGTGGGCGGTTATTGTATTAGCCTCGATTGGCTGGCTTATGGTGACCTCTGCCAGTATGGATTGGGCGCAACGCCAGTTTAATAACAACTTATACATCAGTTTACGTCATGGGCTTTATTTGGGTTTAGGCGCTTTGACTGCGTTTGTTACCGTTTACGTACCGCTGGCTTGGGTGCGTAAAATGAGCGGAGTATTAATTTTATTATCGTTAATTAGTTTGCTGTTAGTTGTGATTCCAGGCATTGGTCGTGAGGTGAATGGCAGTATGCGCTGGATGTCATTGGGTTTTATGAACGTGCAACCAAGTGAATTTGCCAAGATTACTACGGTGCTTTATATGGCCAGTTACCTTGATCGTCGTCGTGTCGAAGTGCAATCGAAGTGGTCTGGTTTTATCAAGCCGCTTTTAGTGTTGGCATTATTGGCAGTCCTGCTGTTACTTGAGCCAGATTTCGGTGCGGTTGTAGTGTTAATGCTGGCCAGCTTGGCACTATTATTTTTAGGTGGTGTAAAGGCTGGGCAATTTATTTTAACGGCCACCGTTGTGTTAGGTGCCTCCGTAGTTATCTTGCTCAGTCAGCCTTATCGACTAAAGAGGTTGACCGGTTATTGGGAGCCTTGGACACAAGAAAATGTATATGGCAGCGGTTATCAATTAACCCAAAGCTTGATTGCATTTGGCCGGGGTGAATTCTCGGGAGTGGGCTTGGGCAACAGTATTCAAAAATTATTTTATTTACCAGAAGCCCATACTGATTTTGTATTTGCAATTTGGTCAGAGGAAACCGGTTTATTGGGAGCTGCACTGATCATTAGTTTGTTTGTTTATATTTTTGTTAAAGCCATGAAACTTGGTCGTCGAGCCTATGAAATGCAGCAGCATTTTGCGGCATTTGTTGCTTATGGCATGGGATTGTTAATTGGCTTTCAGGGGTTTATTAATCTAGGTGTAAATATGGGCTTGTTACCGACTAAAGGTCTGACGTTACCATTTGTGAGTTACGGTGGCTCAAGTTTAATTGCTTGCTTTATTGCACTTGGTTTGTTGTTAAGAGTTCATCACGAAATGGAGAGTATGCATGTCAAAAAATAACGTGATGATCATGGCTGGCGGCACCGGCGGGCATGTCATTCCTGCATTGAGTGTCGCAAAAGAATTAAAACTGAAAGGTTACAATGTTCACTGGTTAGGCAGCATTAAGGGTATTGAAAATGATTTAGTGCCTGATGCCGGTTATACCTTGCACCGTATTTCAGTAACAGGGTTGCGCGGTAATGGTTTACTGAAGACCTTATTGGCACCATTACAAATACTGCGAGCGTTATGGCAGACTTTTAAAGTATACCGTCAGGTAAAGCCGGTTATGGCACTTGGTATGGGTGGCTTTGCTTCTGGCCCAGGTGGATTAATGGCTTACTTACTGCGTGTGCCGCTTGTTATTCATGAGCAAAATGCAGTACCAGGCATGACAAATTCAATTTTAAGTAAATTGGCTAAGACGTTATTACAAGCGTTTGAAGGGTCTTTTGCTGAAGCAAAGCAGGCCAAGAGCGTAGGGAACCCTGTTCGCCAATCCATTGCGGCTATCAGTGAGCCGATGCAGCGTTTGGCTGAGCGTGATGATCATTTAAATGTTTTGGTGGTAGGCGGTAGTCTCGGTGCTGTGGGTATTAATAATGTGGTGATTGAAGCCATGGGGTTAGACGCGAGTCAAATTCATGTTTGGCATCAAACCGGAAAGCGTAACTATGACGCAGTAAAAGCGGGTTACGAAGCAGGTGGTATTCAGGATGTGAAAGTGAGCGACTTCATTGCCGATATGGCAAAAGCCTATGAATGGGCAGATGTGGTTGTATGTCGCTCAGGGGCGTTAACGGTCAGTGAAATGATGGCCGCGGGCGTTGCGGCGATTCTGGTGCCGTTTCCATTTGCTGTGGATGATCACCAAACGGCAAATGGACAATTTCTAGTGTCAGCAGGCGCAGCAAAAATAATCCCTCAGGCACAATTGAATGCGAAAAACTTGTTAGAAGAATTACATCACTTACGCACTCATCGCGAAGTGTTATTAGAAATGTCAAAAGCAGCAAGATCGTTAGCGAAACCTGATTCTGCTAAGGTTGTTGCCAAATATTGTATTGAGGCCATCAATGTCTGATAAAAATAAAGTTGTACAGCGTTGGGATATACCAGAGATGCGTCGTATTAGACGTATACACTTTATTGGTATTGGTGGTGTTGGCATGTGCGGTATCGCTGAGGTATTGCTGAATCAAGGTTATGAAATCAGTGGTTCTGATTTACGCCAATCGCCCGTTACTGATCGCTTAACATCACTTGGGGCTTTTATTTTTTTAGGTCATCAAAAGCAAAATGTGGTGGACGCTGATGTGGTGGTTGTTTCAACAGCCATTAATCATGAAAACCCTGAGATTCAGTATGCAACTGAACATCGTATTCCGATTGTTCGCCGTGCTGAAATGTTAGCTGAATTAATGCGATACCGTCACGGTATTGCCATTGCCGGCACCCATGGTAAGACCACAACGACGAGTTTGGTTGCGTCTATTTTGGCCGAAGGTGAAAAAGACCCAACCTATGTTATCGGTGGGCGCTTAACCAGTGCAGGCACTAATGCAAAGCTTGGCGCCAGCCGTTATCTTGTGGCCGAAGCCGATGAATCCGATGCATCATTTCTGCATCTGCAGCCCATGGTATCTATTGTGACCAATATAGAAGCGGATCACATGGATACATATGGCGGTGATTTTAATCAATTGAAAAAAACCTTTGTGGATTTTTTACATAACTTGCCCTTCTACGGTTTAGCCGTGTTGTGCATTGATGACGAGACCGTTAAAAGTATTTTGCCGGAAGTGAATCGCCCAGTGCTTACCTATGGTTTTGATGACAGTGCAGACTTTTATGCAAAAGAAGTATCGCAAGAAGGTTTATTTACCACGTTCACAGCTAAGCGTCCTAAAGGTCACAATGATCTTGTAATTAAATTACGTATGCCAGGTCGTCATAACGTGCTGAACGCATTGTCTGCTATTGCCGTGGCAACCGATGAAGGAATTTCCGATGATGCTATTATTCGCGCGCTGGAAAAATTCCAGGGTGTGGGGCGCCGTTTCCAAGTGTGTGGTGAATTTAAGTTGGGTGATGGTGAAGTGATGTTGGTTGATGATTATGGCCACCATCCAACAGAAGTTGATGTAACCATTAAAGCGATTCGTAAAGGCTGGCCAAAAAACCGCCTAGTGATGATGTTTCAACCTCACCGTTATACGCGTACGCGTGATTTATATGAAGATTTCGTGCGTGTACTCAGTGACGTGGATGTATTGCTGTTATTGGATGTTTATCCTGCTGGTGAAGACGAAATACAAGGCGCAGACGGGCGCTCTTTGTGTGGCAGCATTCGTCAACGAGGTCGGGTAGATCCCATCTTTATTGAGCGTGGTGCGGATGTTAAGCCTGTACTTAAAGATATTTTAAAACCTGGTGATATTGTCATGACGCAAGGTGCTGGCAACGTAGGCACTCTTGCACTCGAATTGACACAAGAATTACCGGGACTGCTGGAGAGTATTGATGGCTAATTTTCATCCCCATCAAGTTGGTAAGGTAGCAGTATTGCTTGGCGGTAATAGCGCAGAGCGCGCTGTGTCATTAAAAAGTGGCAGCGCGATTTATGAAGCACTAAAAGCGCAAGATGTCGATGTGGTTAAAATTGATACTCAGCACAATCTCATTGCGCAATTAGATCAGCATCAAGCGGATGTGGCGTTTATCGCGTTGCATGGTACAGGTGGTGAAGATGGAACCGTGCAAGGCTTGTTGGAATTTTATGGCCTGCCCTATACCGGTAGTGGTGTTAAAGCCAGTGCTATCTGCATGGATAAATGGCGTACAAAATTAATTTGGCAGGGGTTAAATTTACCAACACCTGGGTTTGTCTTAGCAAAAGAAAAGCAACAGCTTGATGCGTTCTGTGAACAAGTTGGTTTTCCATTAATGGTCAAGCCCGCGCTAGAAGGTTCCAGTATTGGTATATCAAAAGTCAAAAGTCAGTCACAAATAGCTGGCGCATTTGATGCAGCCTTTAATACGGGGTCGCCAGTATTGGCCGAGCAATTTATTACGGGTAAAGAATTCACCGTGGCCATTTTAAATGGGAAGCCACTGCCCGCTATACAATTGAAGCCTGCCAATGAGTTCTACGATTACGAAGCAAAATACATTCAAGACGATACTGAATATTTATTGCCGTGTGGTTTAAGTCCAGAAAAAGAATTAGAGCTGCAAACTCTTGCGCTAAAAGCCTATGAATCACTGGATTGTAAAGGCTGGGGTCGTGTTGATGTCATGCAAGATGAACAAGAGCAGTTTTGGCTGATTGAAGTCAATACCGTTCCTGGTATGACGGACCATTCTTTAGTCCCTATGGCAGCAAAAGCCGCAGGGATTGATTTTAAGCAGTTAGTGTTTGAAATATTGGCAGCGGTCGAGCGATGAAAGGAAAAGGCGCAACAAGGCAGGCCCCTAAAAAAACATGGTTGAGCGGTGAGCAGTTTCTGCGCTGGCTTAAGCCTGTTTCTATTGGTGTGACGGTTGTGTCTGTTTTGGTCGCCGTCGTTTTGTTATTACTGCAAACAGCGAATAAGCCAGTTAACAGGTTGCAGCTTGAAACGCCCTTGGCACACATTAGCTCGAAAAGCATAAAAGAGGCGATTAAACCTTGGTTTCCAAATGGCTTTATTTATTTGGACGTAAATGCCATTAAAGACCAGTTGCAAAGTATGGTGTTGGTATCACAAGTGAGCGTCGAAAAAGTTTGGCCTGATACTTTAAAAGTGAGCATCGTAGAAGAGCGACCGGTTGCTATCTGGAATGATGAAAGTATGCTCAGTGAAAACGGTGATATATTGCCTGTGGCGTTAAAACAATTGAAATTACCTCGTTTAAAAGGGGGAAATCAAGAAAGCAAAATGGTGATGCAGCATTTTTTACTATTTAACCGCTGGGGTAAGCGTCATCAGTTAGAGTTAGTTGGGATCGATCATTCTTCAGCGGGTTGGCAATTAAAGTATCAATCAGGGTTGTCGATTTGGTTGGACAACACAACGGCCATGAATGGCTTACAACAATTAGACAGCGTTATAGAACAATTTGAATTGGCGCGTATAAAGCAAATAGACATGCGTTATGAACAAGGGTTTGCAGTGGCTTGGAAAGAATCCATGAGTCAGGCACAAGGATGATGCAGGAATAATAAGAGAACGTTTATGAATACAACTGCAGAAAGTAAATTGATTGTTGGCCTTGATATTGGCACATCCAAAATTGTCACCATTGTGGGCGAAGTGAATGCACAAGGCATCATCAAGGTTGTAGGTGTGGGTAGTCATCCTTCGCGCGGCATAAAAAAAGGCGTTGTGGTGAATATTGAATCCACGGTGCAATCTATTCAGCGAGCTATTGAAGAGGCTGAATTAATGGCGGGCTGCCAAATACATTCAGTCTATGCCGGTATAGCGGGCAGTCATATTCGTTCGATGAATAGTCACGGTATCGTGGCGATCAAAGACAGAGAAGTGGTGCAAACCGATATTGAACGCGTACTGGATGCAGCTAAGGCGGTTGCGATACCCGCAGATCAGCGCATTTTGCACGTATTACCACAAGAGTATGTGATTGATTTACAAGAAGGCATCAAAGAGCCCATTGGTATGGCAGGGGTTCGCCTAGAGGCCAAAGTGCATATGGTCAGTGGTGCATTAAATGCGGCGCAAAATATTGAGAAATGTGTGCAGCGTTGTGGTTTGGAAATTGACGATATTATTTTGGAGCAATTAGCCTCCAGTTATGCGGTGCTAACCGACGATGAAAAAGAGCTCGGAGTTTGTATGGTGGATATTGGTGGTGGTACTACCGATATTGCTATCTTCACTGAAGGTGCGATTCGTCATACAGCGGTCATCCCCATTGCAGGCGACCAAGTAACAAATGATATTGCCATGGCGTTGAGAACGCCGACACAACACGCAGAAGAAATTAAAATCAAATACGCGTGTGCACTGACTCAATTAGCCGGTGCCGATGAGCTTATCAAAGTACCAAGTGTAGGAGAGCGTGCTCCCCGTAACTTATCTCGTCAGGCACTGGCTGAGGTGGTTGAACCTAGGTACGAAGAATTATTTACGCTTATTCAAGCGGAATTAAGGCGCAGTGGTTTTGAAGATATGATTGCTGCTGGGATTGTTTTAACCGGAGGGACATCAATGATGGAAGGCGTGGTTGAACTGGCAGAAGAAATTTTTCATGTACCGGTTAGGTTAGCAAAACCCAGCGGTGTAGAAGGGTTAACAGACGTGGTGGCAAACCCAATATATGCTACGTCAGTTGGCTTATTGATTTACGGTGCGAAGCACCAATTGGGCGAATTAGTCTTCGCTCGAAAGGAAGACGACCCAATTGGATTCGTAGCACGCGTAAAAAATTGGATTAAAGGGAATTTTTAATATTTAATAGGCGCTAAATTAGCAGTAAAGCGCCTGACGAATAATAAGTAATAAGGAGAAGGGCGATGTCGCAAAGAGATGGGGATATGTTTGAATTAGTAGATGAACCTCAACACAACGCTGTTATTAAGGTTGTTGGTATAGGTGGCGGTGGCGGTAATGCTGTCGAACACATGGTTTCTAGCCAGGTTGAGGGTGTTGACTTCATTTGTGCCAATACGGACTCGCAGGCACTTAAGAACATGTCGGCACGTTCCGTTCTACAGCTTGGTTCAACGGTGACTAAAGGTTTAGGCGCAGGCGCTAATCCTGAAGTGGGTCGTCAAGCCGCAATGGAAGACCGTGAGCGCATTGCTGAAGCACTTAATGGTGCTGATATGGTATTCATTACTGCGGGCATGGGTGGTGGTACCGGAACAGGTGCTGCGCCAGTGGTCGCTGAAGTGGCTAAAGAGTTAGGTATTCTTACCGTGGCGGTTGTCACTAAGCCGTTTCCATTTGAAGGCCGTAAACGTATATCAGCCGCTGAAAGCGGTCTTGGTGAGCTGGCTAAGCATGTTGACTCCTTAATCACCATTCCAAATGAAAAATTATTAGCGGTACTCGGTAAAAATACATCTTTATTGGATGCCTTCAGCGCTGCAAACGATGTATTGTTGGGTGCTGTTCAAGGTATTGCAGACCTTATTATTCGCCCTGGTATGATCAACGTCGACTTTGCGGACGTTCGTACGGTTATGTCTGAGATGGGTCAAGCCATGATGGGCACAGGTTCATCATCAGGTGAGAATCGTGCTCGTGAAGCGGCCGAAGCGGCTATTCGCAGCCCATTACTTGAAGATGTGAACTTGCAAGGTGCCCGTGGCATTCTGGTCAATATCACCGCAGGTATGAACCTGTCCTTGGGTGAGTTCACTGAAGTGGGCGATACCATTGAGGAATTCTCTTCTGATAATGCCACTATTGTTGTGGGTACCGTTATCGATGAAAATATGACGGATGAGTTGCGCGTCACGGTAGTTGCTACCGGTTTAGGTAATATAGAAGCCGCTCCTAAGAAGGTGGTGGATAATACCGTTAGCAAAACTGATGGTTCAGTGGATTATAAGAAGTTGGATCGCCCAACCGTCATGCGAGGCTCAAACGCCCAGCCGGCTCATCAAGCGAATCCAGATACAAATAACAGCAAGGATATGGATTATCTCGATATCCCTGCATTTTTGCGCCGCCAAGCAGACTAGTGCTGGCGGTTGGCCAATGGCTGTTATTAATACTATAATAGTGGATTGCCGTGAAAGAGTAAGCGACAGAATAAATGATTAAACAACGTACCCTTAAAAACACCATTAGAGCCACAGGGATTGGTCTACATTCAGGTGAAAAAGTCTATTTGACTTTGCGCCCAGCCCCAGTGGATACGGGTATTATCTTTATTCGTACCGATTTAGAGCCAGCTGTTGAGATTAAAGCAAAAGCCACTAATGTAGGTGATACCACGCTATCAACCTCATTGAGTAATGGCTCTGCAAAAGTTTCCACAGTGGAGCACCTGCTATCAGCTATGGCTGGTCTTGGTATTGATAACGTTCTAGTGGAGTTAAGTGCTGCTGAAGTGCCTATTATGGATGGCAGTGCAGGCCCGTTCGTATTCCTGCTGCAGTCAGCTGGCATTGAAGAGCAAAATAAAGCTAAGCAATTTATTCGTATCAAGAGCCCTGTAACGGTGACGGATGGCGATAAGTCTGCCAGTTTCCAGCCTTATAATGGTTTTAAAGTTAGCTTTACGATTGACTTTGATCACCCTCTTTTTGATGCTGAAAATCAAGTTGCTAGCCTCGATTTCTCCACCACCTCGTTTGTGAAGGAAGTGAGTCGTGCTCGTACTTTCGGTTTCATGCGCGATATTGAGTATTTACGTTCTCAAAACCTTGCACTTGGTGGCAGCGTAAGTAACGCAATTGTTGTTGATGATTTCCGTGTACTGAACGAAGACGGTCTTCGCTATGACGACGAGTTTGTAAAACATAAGATTTTAGATGCAGTAGGCGACCTTTACTTGCTTGGTCATAGCTTAATTGGTGAATATGTGGGTGTTAAGTCTGGCCATGGCCTGAATAATCATCTGTTGAGAGCCTTGCTTGACCAACCTGAGTGCTGGGAGTTTGTGTCTTACGAAGATGAAGAAACAGCCCCAATTTCCTACGCAAAACCCGTTTCTGCGGTTTAACCTTTATATGTAACGGCACGTAAGGTGCCGTTATTTATATTTAATGGGCGTAAAGTTAGGTATTACTGTGATTTTTGTCTCATACTGTGAGCTAGGTACAGTCTAAACTGACCAATAGTTAACAAATTTAGGACGCGCTGAGTGAATATTATTATCGTAGGCCAGCGCCACGGACGCTCTAAGACAATTTCCTTGGGGCCTGTGGCTCGCTGGATTTTAACCCTCATTTTAGCTGTGTTGCCTTTTTCAATGGGCGCTGCAGGCTATTATCTAACCATGATGCTGGTTGACGAAGGTCTATTTGGCCCCGAAACGGCAAAAGCATGGGAACAAGATTTAACTCAACAACGTAAGCAGCTCGATAAGATTCGAGAGCAAACCGACGAACAGCTGGTTGGTTTGACCTTACGCATGGCTGAGCTTCAAACCCGTCTAACTCGACTTGATGCTCTTGGTGAGCGACTAATTGATCAATCTAAGCTTGATAAGGGTGAGTTCAACTTCGGCGAACTTCCCGCGATTGGTGGGCCTTCTCGTCAGGATGTAGGGTCCGTTTACCAGGCGCCTGGTATCGTTACGGTATTGGATGAGCTCAGCGAGCAAATTGATAACCGCGAACAGCAGTTAGAAGTGCTTGATAGTATTCTGGGCCAAAAGAAAATCACCAGTGACACATTTGTGGCAGGCCTGCCTATTAGAAAAGGCTGGATGTCCTCTCGTTATGGTATGCGTACAGATCCATTTACTGGTCGGTTAGCTTGGCATGGCGGAGTGGATTTTGCTGGTAAAACAGGCTCAGATATCGTGTCCGTTGCTTCTGGTGTGGTGACATGGGCATCTAAGCGCTATGGCTATGGTTTACTAGTTGAAGTGAATCACGGTAATGGTTACAAAACCCGTTATGCGCACTGTAATGAAATCGTCGTTAAAGTAGGTGATGTGGTTCGTAAAGATCAAGTAGTTGCCTTGATGGGCAGTACTGGCCGCTCTACTGGCCCGCACGTTCATTTTGAAGTTTACAAAAATGGCCGCACGGTTGACCCTGCAGCCTATATTCATCGCACCCGCCGATAATATTTATTCCCCTCTCTGTCTAATTTCGGTATAACGCAATCATTAGATTGCGTTATCCAGCATTTTCACAATAACAAACAGTAATAAGAAATCTTTCCATGTTCATTCAAGTCTTAGCCAAGGTTCTTGGCAGTAAAAACGAACGAGAATTAAAACGTTTACGTAAAGTTGTCGATAAAATTAATGCCCTAGAGCCCGATTTTGAGGTGCTTGATGATGCGCAATTAAAAGGTAAAACCGATGAATTTAAGCAACGCTTAAGAGACGGTGAAACCCTTGACCAAATTCTGCCTGAGGCATTTGCTGCGTTACGTGAAGGCAGTAAGCGTGTTATGGGGATGCGCCATTTCGATGTGCAGTTAATCGGTGGTATGACGCTGCATAATGGTAAAATTGCTGAGATGAAAACCGGTGAAGGTAAGACTCTGGTAGCGACCCTCGCTGTGTACCTAAATGCATTAAACGATCTTGGTGTCCATGTTATTACGGTAAACGATTATCTCGCTTCCCGTGATGCGAACTGGATGAAGCCCCTTTATGAATTTATGGGCTTAACCGTCGGTGTAGCACTTTCAGGTCAAGACCAACAAGAAAAACAGGCTGCATATCAAGCAGACATTACCTACGGTACTAACAATGAATTCGGCTTTGATTACCTGCGTGACAATATGGCGCTGTCAAAAGATGAGCGTGCACAACGTGGTTTAGCCTTTGCTGTTATTGATGAAGTGGATTCCATCTTAATTGATGAAGCTCGTACACCTTTAATTATTTCAGGTGCTGCTCAAGACAGCTCTGAAATGTATAAGCGTATTAATCTTTTAGTACCAAAGTTGATAGAGCATAAAGAGAGTGAAGAAGAAGTGGTTGAGCAAGAAGGCCACTTCATTATTGATCTGAAAAGTCGCAGTGTTGAATTAAACGAAGTAGGTCATGAGCTAGTTGAAGACATGCTTGTTGATGCCGGCTTATTAGAAGAAGGGGATAGCCTGTACGCCCCAAGTAACTTATTAAAACTTCATCATGTTCACTCAGCATTACGTGCACACTGCCTTTACCAGCGAAATGTAGATTATATTGTACAAAATGGACAAGTGGTCATTGTTGATGAACACACTGGTCGTACCATGCCAGGTCGTCGTTGGGGTGAAGGTTTGCACCAAGCGGTTGAAGCAAAAGAAGGTGTAAAGATTCAGGCTGAAAGTCAGACACTTGCTTCTACAACTTTCCAGAACTATTTCCGTCTATATACTAAATTATCTGGTATGACCGGTACCGCAGATACTGAAGCGTTTGAATTCCGTGAAATTTACGGCCTAGATGTTGTGGTTATTCCGACCAATAAACCCATTGCTCGTATCGACTTTAATGACCTTGTATTTTTAAGCGAACAAGAAAAATACCAAGCGGTGATTGAAGAAATCGAAGAGTCAACTGCGTTAAATCGTCCTGTATTGGTTGGTACAGCCAGCATCGAAAGCAGTGAGCTAATTTCGGATGCATTAAAGAAAGCAAAGATTAAGCACAGTGTTTTGAATGCTAAAAATCACGCCAATGAAGCACAAATCATTGCAGATGCTGGTCGCCCAGGTGTCGTAACCATTGCAACGAACATGGCTGGTCGTGGTACCGACATTAAACTTGGTGGCAACCTAGAGCTGGAACTTGAGCAAATTAATAATCCAAACGATGAAAAAATTGCCAAAGTGAAAGCTGACTGGCAAGAGCGTCACGACACGGTTATTGCAGCAGGTGGTTTGCATATCTTAGGTACTGAGCGTCATGAGAGTCGCCGTATCGATAACCAACTACGTGGACGTGCGGGTCGTCAAGGTGACCCAGGTTCTTCTCGTTTCTTCTTATCATTAGAAGATAACTTAATGCGTATTTTTGCAAGCGACAGAACCCGTCGTTTAATGCAAGCATTGGGTATGAAAGATGGTGAAGCCATTGAGCATAAGATGGTGTCTAACGCGATTGAAAAAGCACAGCGTAAAGTAGAAGGTCGTAACTTTGACATGCGTAAGCAATTGCTTGAATACGATAACGTGGCAAATGATCAACGTCGTGTAATTTATCAACAGCGTAATGAGTTACTTGAAGCAAATAGCATTGAACAGACAATTGAATCTATTCGTGATGATGTAATTGATGAAAGCATTAGCGAATATATCCCACCTCAAAGTATGGTAGAACAATGGGATGTGGATGGCTTAGAGAAAGCACTGACCACTGAATTCGCATTGCCTGTACCTGTTTCGCAATGGCTAGAAGAAGATAAAGCACTTTACGAAGAAACATTGCGTCAGCGTATCAAACAAGTTGTGATTGATGCTTATACTGAAAAGTCAAAAGAAGTAGGTGCACCAAGAATGCGCCAGATTGAAAAACACATCATGCTACAGATTCTTGATCATCAATGGAAAGAGCATTTAGCGACAATGGATCACCTGCGTCAGGGTATCCATTTACGTGGTTATGCACAAAAGAATCCTAAGCAAGAGTATAAGCGCGAATCATTTGAGTTATTTAAACAGCTGCTTAATGACATTAAACATGAAACGGTTCGTTTCTTATCTCATGCACAGTTTGTGAATGATGATGAAGTTAAGCGCTTAGAAGAGCAGGCACGAGCACAAGCTGAAGCGCAATCACTTAAGTTTGAACATGATCAAGCATCAGCATTACCTGCTGAAGAGCAAGCCGAAGCTGATGACCAAGCAAAGCCGTTTGTACGTGACGGTCAAAAGGTAGGGCGTAATGACCCTTGTCCGTGCGGCTCAGGTAAAAAATTCAAACAATGCCATGGCAAACTTGCCTAAATGATTAAGGAATAGCATCCACATGCCGGTTAATTTATCTGTATTTGAAGACTTCAATACAATCGATGGCATTAAAATAGGCACAACGAATGCAGGTGTGAAACAAACATCACGCCCTGACATTGTTGTGTTTGAATTGGCTGATACAGCCACCACCGCCGGTATTTTTACAGAGAATGCTTTCTGTGCAGCGCCGGTGCAAATCAGTAAGCATCACCTAGCAAACGCGCAGACTCGTTACCTGATTATTAATACGGGTAACGCAAATGCTGGCACTGGTGCAGGTGGATATGAGGATGCCATCGAGATTTGCCAAGCAGTTGCCCAAGCAAAAGGCGTGGCACTTGAGCAAGTGCTGCCGTTTTCCACGGGTGTAATTGGTGAACGCTTACCAATGGGTAAAATATTGCCTGCAATTCCTAAGGCACTTGAGCAAACACAAGCTAACATCTGGTATGACGCGAGCCGCGGTATTATGACCACGGACACTCAGCCAAAAGGCACTTCGACGCAATTTGAATTTGATGGTCAAACCATTTCCATTTCCGGTATTTCAAAAGGGGCTGGCATGATTAAACCTAATATGGCCACCATGTTAGGTTTCATTGCAACCGATGCCCCTGTTGCTAAAGATATCCTTCAAGAGATATGCAGTGAGCTTGGTAATAAATCGTTCAATCGAATTTCGATTGATGGTGATACCTCAACCAATGATTCATGTATGTTGATTGCGAGTGGGTGTGCCAAAGTTGAAAAATTAGTCAATAAACAGCAGCCACTTTATGCCGTATTAAAAGCAGAACTTGAAAAGGTGTTTTTATACCTTGCTCATGCCATCGTCCGTGATGGTGAGGGCGCGACTAAGTTTGTTGCGATTGATGTTTGTCACTGTGAAAACTCAAAAGAAGCGTTACGCATTGCTTACACTGTGGCGCATAGCCCATTAGTGAAAACGGCATTGTTTGCATCTGATGCAAACTGGGGTCGAATCCTAGCTGCCGTGGGTCGAAGTGGTGTGCGCGACATGAATGTCGATGCGATCAACATCTATTTAGATGACGTTTGTATTGTTGAAAAGGGCGCACGTGCTGAAAGTTACACTGAAGAAGCGGGCGCGGCGGTGATGAAACAGTCTGAGTTATGTGTTCGTATTGATATGGGTCGTGGCGAAGCGGGTGAAACAGTATGGACCACTGATTTATCCCATGATTATGTCAGTATTAATGCGGATTACCGCAGTTAAATAGTTAGATAAAGAGCTGGCTTAATATTTATTATTAAGCCAGCTTTTTTTTGCCTGTTATTTTAGGTAGAGAAATAAATGATTAAAAAAATAGAAGTGGTTGCAGCTGCAATTTTATCGCAAAGTGGTCAGCAATTATTTATTGCTAAGCGTCCGGATAAAGCCCATCAAGGCGGACTTTGGGAGTTTCCAGGTGGTAAGAAAGAACAAAACGAAACAGCGGTGCAAGCGTTAACTCGAGAGTTACACGAAGAGGTTGGCATTGTGATTAATGAGCCGACCCCTTTAATCATGTTAGAACATGATTACGGCGATAAGCTGATTCAACTAGATGTGTATTGCGTGAAGACATTTTCTGGTGAACCTCATGGTGCAGAAGGGCAAGAAACGCAATGGATCGAATTAGCTGATATTGATCAGTACTCATTTCCAGACGCGAATCTCGCGATAATTGATGCACTTAAAAAGACGTTTCTTTAGGTACATTAATAAACGTTGTGATTTCCATTTCTGAGCACATTTTACTGTCTAGTGAAAAAACGCTTTTGTAAGCAAAAGTACGCCTGATACAAATAATAACACCCGGCAAATAGCCATGAAGTGCTGTTCACTAAAACGATGTTGGATGGCATGGCCTAACCAAATACCTAGATAGGCCACAGGTGCTAAGATTAGAGATAACCATAAAATCTCTGTTTGCCATTGTCCGGTTAAAGAATATGGAATGACTTTGATGATGTTCATAACACCAAAAAAGATCGCCGATGTGGCCAGCCAAGTCAATTTTGGCAGTGCTTTAGCAATAAGGTAAATATTGATTGGTGGGCCACCGGCATGAATGAGTGTGCTGGTGATGCCGGAAATCATCCCCCATAAAATACCCGCACCGCGCATTTTGCCAAAAAAAGGTGTGAGGGATTGCCAGCAGGCAAATAGAATTGATATCACCCCTAATGTCACCTCTAATACGCTCCCTGGTGTATAAGTCAGCAGTAATGATCCAATAATAATGCCAGCCAGTGCTGCAGGAATAATTGAAAATAAAACCCGTTTATTTATATGCTGGCGGTAAAGCTGGATGGCTTTAATGTCCATGACAATGAGTAAAGGCAGCATTAAAGCGGCTGCTTGTGGTACAGGCATAACAAGGGCCAATATAGGCACAGCGACCACTCCGGCACCACCAGCAAACCCTGATTTGGAAATGCCTGTCAGAAGCACACCGACAATCGCCAGTAACCAAAACAAGAAAGAAGAATAGAAGGATTCCATATTGAATTTATTGGCCGCTTAAAATATTAATTAATGTATCTATGGGGATCGCTTGTTCAACAATATTTGCTAATCGGTCAAGTTCGTTTGACTGATGTTGTTGATAATTAAAGTGCTCAATATCTGTTAACCCTGCCCACTTTAAGAGGTATTCAAGCATGGCAGGTTCATCAAACAGGCCATGAATGTAACTGCCAAATACATTATCATCTTGATTGATCAAACCATCTTCATGGTTTTCAAGTTGAATCAGGCAGTGCTCAAATGCCCTACCTTTACTTAAGCCAGCATGAATTTCATAACCTGTTACGCCGATGTCACTATTTTTTATATAGCCACTCACATTTAATAGGGCCTTATTGGGCATGAGAGTTGTTTCAAACTCAAGTAAACCTAAAGTGGCGGTGCTGCCTGCTTGACCTTCAATGCCTTGAGGGTCGTGAATGTTATCCCCTAACATTTGAAAGCCCCCACAAATCCCTATGACTTTACCGCCATAACGTAGATGTTTTTGAATCAACGTAAGCCAATCACTTTGTTTAAGCCAATGGTAATCTTGGCGAACATTTTTAGTGCCCGGTAATATCAATAAGTCGCAGCCATTAAATAGAGTGGGCTCTTTAATAAATTCCAGATCCACATTTGGATGCAATGCAAGAGCATCAAAATCTGTGTGGTTACTGATTCTCGGCAACACCGGTACCACGACTTTTAATGCATCAGATGAGTTTTGGTTGGATTTAACCGAAATAGCATCTTCGGCTTCCACATGTAAATTTTCAATGTAGGGAATGACACCTAATACCGGTTTTCCGGTCTTTGCTTCAAGCCAGTTAAGACCGGGTTCAAGTAAAGAGATATCACCGCGAAAACGATTAATAACAAACCCTTTTACTCGCTGTTTTTCCGAATCACTTAAGCATTCTAGTGTGCCAGTTAAATGTGCAAACACACCGCCGCGGTCAATGTCAGCCACAATAATCACAGGGCAGTCAGCGGCCTCTGCAAACCCCATATTGGCAATATCACGATCACGCAAATTAATTTCAGCAGGACTACCCGCGCCCTCGACGATGACACATTGAAACTTGGCTTGTAGGCGTTGATGTGACTGTAAAACAGCATTTAACAGTTGGGGTTTATGATTGTGATAATACAGTGCATCCATGTTAGCGACTGCCTTACCATGAACAATCACTTGGGCACCGGTATCACTATTGGGTTTTAATAAAACAGGGTTCATGTCCGTGGTGGCTGGAATCTTACACGCCATGGCTTGAACGGCTTGCGCACGACCAATTTCCCCGCCGTCTTCGGTTACAGCACTGTTGAGTGCCATATTTTGTGGTTTAAAAGGCGCGACACTGATCCCATGATTCACAAATATACGACAAATGGCCGCTACTAAAATGCTTTTACCGGCATCACTCGTGGTACCTTGCACCATCAACGTTGAATGTTTCACATTTGGCCACACTTTTTATCAAAGGTGACTATGATACTGACTTACTCTTGTGGTTCTACTTCTTTAATAAAGATATTTAGTACTTTATGACTTCTACTCTCAATAAGACTTAATTTCGTAATCAGAGAGCTATTAAGAGGCATGCCTTTAGCGATCAGTAAGATACCATCATGACTAAATAGATCTCTGTTTACGATGTCACCTTCTTTAATTTCGTCTATATGGGTTAGCCTATCCTGTTGCACCACCTGGTTTTTCTGGAGTTCAATAATGAGTTTCCGATAGAGCTTTAGAATCTCAGGGTCGTATTTATTGCCACTGTATTTATCCATTAGCTCTAGGGCATCCTTCGAGCCAAGGCTGTCTCGCATATAAAACCCATTTATAATCTGATGATAGTCGATGACGATACGTAAAATTCGAGAGCCTAAAGGCACTTTGTTTCTTGATAGTCCGTCAGGGTATCCACTGCCATCATAGTTTTCATTTTGGTGACGAATCAATTTTGCAGCGTAATCTAGACTGTTTAAGGGCGTGAGCAGATCAGCCGCTAAACAGGGATGATCCTGATAAACTTCGATCTCTTTTTTTGACATATCTTGAACTGCTTTACTCAGTAATTCCTTTTCAAAGTTAAGTTTGCCCAATTGAAATAAGCGAGCAGCATTACGAATTTCTGTTATGATTTTTCGATCCAGTTTAATTAATTTTGCCAGTGCAACACTGTGAGAGACCACATCTTTATTCATCTCTCTTGGTGTGGGTACACGCATGTGGATCAGGTTGCTGATGACCTTGATGGTTGTATTATATTGGCTCAGTAGCTCTTCTTTCGCCATGTCCATGAACATGGTTGCACTTGCCAGTTCTTGGCTCACATTGGTAACCTGCTCTTGTAAAGCAAGGTGTTCTTCTTGATTAGGTGTTTCTTCTTCAATGCGAATTTTTTCCGCAATTTCACTTTCGACCACACTGCGAAGCTTTTCATTATCCCAAGGTTTACTTAGGTACTGATGGACCTGACCGTCATTAATAGCACGAATGGTACTTTCTTGGTCGCTGTAGCCAGTCAGAAGAATTCGGCGGCTACTAGGGCTTAGCTCAATGGACTGAGCCAAAAAGGTTGCACCGTCCATTTCGGGCATACGCATGTCCGAAATAATCACATCAAATGGGCCTTCCTTAAGAAACTCTAGGCCCTGTGACCCAGAATTAGCCAATTTTACGTCGAACTGTTTGCCTCGGAAGACCCGCTGAAGTGCCGTGAGCATTTGAGGCTCGTCATCCACGAATAAAATTTTGCTAACGGAATCCATAAGTCCACTCCCATGTTGAAACCTGACTATATTTCAACCTGTCTAACCTGTCTAAGATTAAAATAGTATAATAATTGACTATTAATTATACAAAAAATAGCCTAAATTGATCACAAAACAAGCTGTTGGTGCGGTATTTTGGAATCAATATATACAACAGGCGATGTCGCTAAATTCACAGGGGTTAACTTTAGAACGGTAATACGCTGGATTGAGCGTGGAGAATTAGAAGGGTACAAGCTGCCTGGGCGAGGTGACCATAGGGTCAGACACAATGATCTATTGGCTTTTATGGTCAAAAACTCAATACCATTACCAGAACAGTGGCAAGACCAGACAAAGAAAGTGCTGATTGTTGACGATGAAATTGCCATGTCCCAAGCAATTGCTAGAGTATTTAAGAGATCAGGTTGGGATACGCAGGTGGCGCATGATGGCTTTGAGGCTGGCCTGCTATTAGGAGAGTTCAAGCCGGATGTCATGACACTTGATTTAAAAATGCCATATATGGACGGATTTAGCGTGTTGTCATTAACACGAGAGAAGTTTCAAGATCAAGGTCTTGTCATCATAGTGATTAGCGCGCAAGGCCAGCAAGATCTCAAAAAAGCATTAAACCTAGGAGCCGACTTTATACTAGAAAAACCATTTGAAAATGAGCAATTAAAATCCATTATCCATTTGTGCGAACTTGCATAAAGAGGTCATTAAAATGTTAGGAATTGTATTTAATGCGTTAGAAGAATTTGTATTAGAAACGGCTGATATGGAGACCTGGAACGCGGTGATCGATGCGAGTGATTTGCAAAGTGGTGGTGCGTACACGTTTGGCGTAACGTATGAAGACAGTGAAATTGTCAGCTTAGCTACAAATCTATGTAAGCAGTTAGACATACCGTTGGAAACGGGGCTCGATTTATTTGGACAGTTTTTTTTTGGTTATTTAATTAAAAAAGGGCCTATCGAACTGCAAGAATATAACGATACCCAAACGCTATTGAAAAACATAGAGGATGTGGTTCATAGAGATGTCAAACGACTTCACCCTAATGCATACACCCCATTTTTTGAATACTTACCGGATACTCAAAGTTCAGGTTCATTAACTTACGCCAGTAAGCGAAGACTGTGTATGGTTGCCGGGGGGTTACTTCAAGGCGCTGCAAAGCACTATGGTCAATCGGTGGAAATGGAACATGTTCAATGCATGCATGATGGTGCAGAAAATTGCATCTGGCAGGTTAAATTTTCCAAGCATTAATGAGAGGCAATAATTATGTCTGATGCATATAAGGCTGCCTATGAAAGGGAAAAAATAGCCCGTTTAGCGGCTGAAAAACTACTGGACGAAAAATCCCGAGAGGTACAGTCCAGTATTGAAATGATCCATTATCAATTTAATGACTTAATGTCTCAGAAAAAAGAGTCTGATTACTTGTTAGCGGTCTCTAGATTAACGCAAACAGATCAAGGTCTCAAAAAAAGTGTTCATGATTACACGACAGAGAGTATGAAATTTCTCAATGCGAAATGCAGTCGATACAGCTATATCTCTGATGGAAAAATTGTTATATCAAACTTGATAGGCAGTGACGATCAGCTTCCTAAACTTGGGTTAAATGTCTATCAGGATATATACAAGAAAGATGATCGATCTACTGTGATGATTTCTGAATTAAACTCACCTGAATTATTAGGTGTGAGTATGGTTTTAGGGATTAACCGAGTGGTTTTTTTACCGATTAAAAGTTTTGGTAAAGTTAATACCGTATGTGAAATATACTTATCTGAGGGTGTCGATTTTAAGCCTGAAGTTCTTGATCAGTGCCAGGTGGCAGGCTTTCAGATTAGCGCAATGCTTGAACGCAGTGCAGATCAAAAAGAGCTGGAAAAAAGTTATCAAGAAATAAAGTTAAGCCACGATAAAATTAAACAGGCACAAGCCCAGTTGGTGCAATCAGAAAAGATGGCATCTTTGGGTCAGCTAGCAGCCGGTGTGGCTCATGAAATTAATAACCCTATTGGATTTGTAACAAGCAATTTTAGTACACTTAAAGAGTATTCTCATGTGCTTGCTGAGTATTTCTCTCATGCTGTTCAATTAGCAGAGCAATCTGACAATGAAATATCATCTGTTATGAAAAAAATGGATGAAAAAGAGAACTTCAAATTTTTATTTTCAGACATAAAAAATATTATGGATGACTGCGACGATGGGTTGTTGAGGGTAAAAGAAATTGTCGCGAACCTAAAATCATTTGCACGCAGTGATGAAGAAGTAACGGGTGAATTTAAAATTAATCAGTGCATTGAAAATACCATTAAGGTGGTTTGGAATGAGCTGAAATATAAGGCTCGACTGCATAAAGATTTTGATGAAAATGACTGTTCGGTCAAAGGTCATGAAGGGCAGATCGGTCAGGTTATTATGAATATGTTGGTCAATGCAGCCCAGGCGATGGAAGCCGATGGTGATATCTATATTCAAACCAGAGCACAAGATGGATTTGTTCGTATCACCATTCGAGATACAGCCAAAGGGATGCCACAATCGGTTATGGATAAAATCTTTGATCCATTTTACACCACAAAAGGGGTTAACGAAGGGACAGGTTTAGGTTTATCGATTTCTCACGGTATTATTGAAAAACATGGGGGCAATGTGTCTGTTGAATCTGAAGAAGGTGTCGGCACATGCTTCATCATTAATTTACCCATTGCAGATTAAACCGGTTAACCTTGTTTTTTAATTTCTGCGTGAATATGTTCGCTTAATTGCTGATGATCTTTGATACGCTTAACACTTTCAAAAAATGGCACTGCTTGGCGGTGTTGCATCTTAAAAAATGCGAGCCATTGCTTCATTCTGTCCGCAGCAAATTTCACATTCCCAGACTGCACCGTGGTCTCTAGCATCCACTCCAGCGACATGAGTTGCTCTTTCCAACTATCTGCTTGGTAGTCACTGCCAGCTTGATGATGTTTAATCTGTAAGGCCAGATCTGGCGTGGCGACTGCACCACGCCCCAGCATAATGTCATCACATCCGCTGACTTGCCTACAGGTTTCATAGTCCTTGATCGTCCAGATTTCACCATTGGCCATGATGGGTATGGTTACCTGCTCTTTTACTTTTGCAATCCACTCCCAGTGTGCCGGTGGTTTGTAACCTTCCACCTTAGTGCGTGCATGAATGCACAGCATGCTAGCACCGGCCGCTTCTACGGCTTGAGCGTTTTCAATAGCCAGTGATTTATCTTCAAAACCCAAGCGCATTTTGGCCGTGAGCGGAATATGGGAGGGCATGGCTTGTCGCATAACAGACAATACGCGATACAGGTTTTCTGGGTCTTTTAGTAAAATTGAGCCACCAACGCTGTTGCACACAAACTTAGACGGACATCCGAAGTTCACGTCAATCACTGGCGCGCCTAATTCAACGCCTCTGCAGGCATTCTCAGCCATGGGTTGAGGCTCGCCTCCTAGCAGTTGCAAATGAACAGGTGTGCCGGAGGGCGTTTGCCAATTATGCAAAGCTTCAGGGCATAAACGGGTGAATACCCGCTCAGGCAATAGCTGATTGGTAATGCGTAAAAACTCAGTGACGCAGTAATCAAATGCACGGTGGCGAGTGAGCAAGGTTCGCATATGTACGTCAACTAAGCCCTCCATGGGGGCAAGCGCCAATTTCATAAGGATTCATCTGTATAAAGAGGCGCATATTCTAACAAAAAATCAGACTTTTTATGCGACAAATCAACTGCTTATATTGCGTCCAATATTTGCCTAAAGTGGTTATATACAGTACATTAGCGCGATATTTTGCCTGCTTTGTCTCGTATTCGGGCAGGATAAATCGCTTTAGTGAAGGCTTGTGAGGGATTTAAATCATTCTCATGGGCCATAATTAAAAAAAGATCTGCATAAGCAGACCCGATCAGTACTAATGAGGAGTGGATGATATGTCCCCAATCGTAGCTGACGGCCTAGGCCTGATGGGATTTGGCATGGGTACGGTGTTTATATTTTTAGTCGTACTTATCTTTGCCACAACCATCATGTCCAAGTTGGTAACTAAATACTTTCCAGAAGCCTTACCGGCCCCTGCAAAAGTAAAAAAAGCACCAGCTCAAGGCGTCGACCCGCAGTTGCTAAAAGTGTTAACTGCAGCCGTAAAAGAGCACCGTTCTCGCCAAAAGTGAGAAACCACGCGCTTAAAAAACGAATAACGATAATTAACAAAGGCCATTACAAATGACCGATATTAAAAAACCATTAGGCATAACGGACGTCGTTCTACGCGACGCTCACCAATCATTATTTGCGACCCGCATGCGTATAGACGACATGCTGCCAATCGCAGAAAAACTAGACCAAGTAGGTTACTGGTCTTTGGAATCTTGGGGTGGTGCTACCTTCGATTCATGTATTCGTTTTTTAGGTGAAGACCCTTGGGATCGTATCCGTGCTTTCAAAAAGGCGATGCCAAATACTAAACAGCAAATGTTACTGCGTGGCCAAAACCTATTAGGCTACCGTCATTACGCCGATGATGTGGTAAACAAATTCGTTGAGCGCGCAGCCACCAATGGTGTGGATGTTTTCCGTGTATTTGACGCCATGAACGACCCGCGTAACCTTGAAACGGCCATTAAAGCGGTAAAAGCAAATGGTAAGCACGCACAAGGTACCCTTTCTTACACCACATCACCGGTTCACAGTTTAGAAGCTTGGTTGTCTTTGGCTAAGCAAATTGAAGACCTTGGTGCTGACTCCATCGCCATTAAAGATATGGCCGGTATCATTAACCCTTATCAAGCATTTGAATTGGTTTCTCGTCTTAAGAAAGAAACCGATCTTGAAGTGCAACTACACTGCCACGCAACGGCAGGCATGTCTGACATGGCGATCTTAAAAGCCATCGAAGCCGGTGTTGACCGTGTTGATACGGCAATTTCTTCTATGTCAGGTACCTACGGTCATTCTGCCACTGAAACTGTTGTGGCAGCTATGCAAGGAACAGATCGTGATACAGGCATAGATCTTCTATTACTAGAAGAGATTTCCGCTTACTTCCGTGATGTTCGTAAGAAATATGCGAAATTTGAAGGCGCACTGCGTGGTACGGATTCTCGTATTCTCGTGGCACAAGTACCTGGTGGCATGTTAACCAACATGGAAAACCAGTTACGTGAGCAAGGCGCGACGGATAAGTTTGATGAAGTATTAAGAGAAATTCCACGCGTACGTGAAGACCTTGGTCATATCCCACTGGTGACACCGACGTCACAAATCGTAGGTACACAAGCGGTACTGAACGTACTAACCGGTGAACGTTACAAGTCTATCTCTAAAGAGACACAAGGTATTCTAAAAGGCGAATACGGTGCAGCGCCTGCGCCCATGAACGCAGAACTTCAGGCTCGAGTGTTAGATGGTGCTGAAGTGATTACCTGTCGTCCAGCGGATCTTTTAGAAAACGAACTGGATAAAATTATTGCAGACGTTAATGCATTGGCAGCAGACAAGGGTATTAAGCTTGCGGCCGATAAAATTGATGACGCTTTGACTTACGCCTTATTCCCTCAGGTTGCACCTAAGTTCTTAGAGAATCGTGGTAACCCTGACGCATTTGAGCCAGCCCCTAAAGGTGATGCAGAAGATACCTTCACGGTTACTGTTGATGGTAACGAGTATGTGGTGAAAGTGGATGACGGTGGTGACATCACTCAGCTTGGCGCACTAAACGGCGCACCAACAAGCATGGGTGGCGCAGCGGCACCTGCAGCCGGTGCAAGTGGTGCAGCCCCTGCCGGTGGCGAAGCAATGAAAGCGCCCCTTTCTGGCAACATCTGGAAAGTAGAAGCAGCCGCGGGTGACTACGTTGAAGAAGGCGATGTGATCGTAATTCTTGAAGCGATGAAAATGGAAACCGAAGTACGTGCAAGCAAATCTGGCACCGTGGGTTCTGTTAGCGTGAAAGAAGGCGACTCAGTTTCTGTTGGCGACACTCTGCTAACGATTGCTTAAGGGGATTGCCGATGGAAACGTTATTAAAATTTTGGCATGACACAGGCTTCTACGCCATTGAGCCTGGTCAGTTTGCCATGATGTTGGTTGCTTTTGGTATGTTATACCTTGCAATCAAAAAAGGCTTTGAGCCACTACTACTGCTTCCTATTGCGGTGGGTACATTATTAGTAAACATCCCCAATGCCGGTTTAGGTTGGTCAGCAGCCGAGCAGGCGATCCGTACGGGTAGCCCTGAAGTTGTGGATCAATTCCGTGCTTTATTAGGTTTGGCCGCCAATGCGGATACAGCGTCTTTATTGGATGCTTACCATCATGCAGAGACCATTCTTTACAAGCAAACAGTGGCACTAGGCGCAAGCTTAGGTTTTGAAAACGGTATGCTGTATACCTTTTATTCCATGACCATTGCCAGCGGTGTTGCACCGCTATTAATCTTCATGGGCGTGGGTGCCATGACGGATTTTGGTCCGCTTCTCGCGAATCCTAAAACCCTATTGCTTGGCGCAGCGGCTCAGTTCGGTATCTTTGGTACGGTACTTGGCGCAGTGGTGCTAACCCATTTCGGCATTATGGACTTTAGCATCGAGCAAGCAGCGGCAATTGGTATCATCGGTGGAGCAGACGGTCCTACGTCTATTTTTATCGCATCCAAACTGGCCCCTGAGCTATTAGGTGCTATTGCGGTAGCGGCTTATTCATACATGGCGTTGGTACCAATGATCCAGCCGCCAATTATGAAAGCACTGACCACAGAGGCTGAGCGTTCTATCAAAATGGAACAGCTACGTGTGGTATCGAAACTTGAGAAAATCATGTTCCCAATCGCCGTATTGGTACTGGTTGCCTTGATCTTGCCATCAGCGGCGCCGCTTCTTGGTATGTTCTGCTTTGGTAACTTGATGAAAGAGTCTGGTGTGGTTGAGCGTCTAAGCGACACGGCACAAAATGCACTGATCAACGTGGTGACTATTTTCTTGGGTCTATCGGTTGGTTATAAAATGAGTTCAGATGCCTTCTTGAACTGGGAAACCATTGCAATCATTGGTCTAGGTTTAGCTGCATTCTGTGTGGGTACTGGTGCTGGTGTACTGATGGCCAAGTTCATGAATCTGTTCTCCAAAACACCGATCAATCCGTTGATTGGTTCTGCCGGTGTTTCGGCAGTACCGATGGCCGCTCGTGTATCAAATAAGGTGGGCTTAGAAGCTAACCCACATAACTTCTTGTTAATGCACGCCATGGGGCCAAACGTAGCCGGTGTTATCGGCTCTGCGGTTGCAGCAGGTGTAATGCTTTCTTATCTAGGATAAAGCTAGCTGAAAGTCAGACATCAAAAAAGCGCCTTAGGGCGCTTTTTTTGTATCTCTAATACCCATAGGTATATTTAAAATCTATCGCGATACAAAACCGCTAATGTAATGTGTAAATGATTTTTTAGTCTGCATAAAGCCTGAACATGGTTTAGGTGAATCCTATGCTATATTACTAGTTGTTATAACCATACCTTCTTTAAAGTAAAAATATTGTGAGGTAAGTGGGCGTATCTCGGTTCTTATGATCTCTTTAGCGGGTTAGATAAAAACATCTTAAAAGCCTGTTTCTTAAGGCATAAAAAATCTTTTGCCTGACAGCTTAGACAGCTTAATCTGTTAATACAGGTTACCAGGTTTTAATCATGAAAATCTTTCAAATAGTCTGCGCCTTTTTACTGGTGATTTCGGTATCAGTGGGTATTTGGTTTATAAGTTCGAGTTTATCCAAGGTGCATATATACCTTGTTAATGACAATACTGAACCGCAGTTAATGGCTTTTGCCAAAGATCAGCTTGATACCTTGGTCAATCATAATTCTCAATTGAGTTATTCTCTCGTAGAAAATCCTAACAATGCACAAGTGTTCCAGCAGGTTATCTTAACCGATTTAGATGACACCGATGTAATGATCTTAGGGTGCTTCACAGAGGCATGTAAACTTAACGTTATCACAGCCCTAGGGCCAGACAATCACCTTCCATTTTTATATACAGGTCGCTCCAATGGCTTGAAATCTGAAAGCTACCTATGGCATTTCGGCCCTGTTTTTAATCAAAGTATTCAGCCAATTCTAGGTGTGATTGACAAACTCGGTTATCCGCCCCCTATTTTAGTTAGCGATGAATCAGTCAGTGCTTATTTAAGTAGTAATATCTTAAAAGATCTCACAGAAGCAAAAGGGTGGGGGCAACCACAACATATTAATATTGAGCAAGATTTAGAGCTTAATTTATTGGATGAACTGGTCTCTGGCAGTGCTAAGCAAGTGATCATTAACAGCGTCTGCCAGTCGAAAGGGGAGCGAGTATTAAAGAAGCTAGATGCGCCACATTTACTGGTTTTTAATACCTGCTTGCCTTATTCCAAAACCTATAATTATGGTTATTTCTCTAGTGTGATAAGTCATCACAACCACGCTGAAAATGAGGGTCAATATCTTTTTAACCTAGCCCTGTATTTTATTCGGTTATACATCACTGATGATGCCTTTAAATTTAATAAATTAGTTAATTTAGAATTTCCCATGCTTGATCAAAGCGTTGTAATGGATCACAAAAATCGACACCTCTGGCATCAAATTAAAATCATCGGGAATCAAGATGATAGATTGGATGTGCTATTTAAAAGTGAAAGTCTTATCAGACCTGTTATTTATCATCAATTAAGACAACCATCTGAGTGGGAATTGATGGTTCAATTGTATTGGCGAAATCACAATGGTTCTTGGGGGATATAAGTATGAAAAAATTCCTCTTCAAGACATTGAGTATGAAAATACTGTCTTTTAGCATGGTTTTGGGGCTAGTGCCTTTATTTGTTGTTGGGATTACACTTAATTGGTTGTTTGAGATTAGCCGATACGATGATGTGAAAAAAAGGCTACAAAATCATTCCCAGGAAATATCATTAGAAATTGAGGGTTATATTAATAGTAAAAGAAATGAACTGGAATCAATGGCTTTAATGCCTGCCTTGCAGTCTGCTTATGAAGAATTTTCTAAAACGTTTACCAATGGTGGAATTTATGCTTCTTCCTATCAAGATGTTGAGGATCGCTATATCGACTTCATAGGTAAGATCACAGAGCGAAATGGCTTTGATGATATTTTTTTGGTGTCCAATAATGGTTTCGTGGTTTTCTCCTTGCTTTATGGTAAATATCACGGAAAAAACTTACTCAGTGAGCCTTTTGTGAGTGGGCATATGGGCAACCTGCTTAAGACCACACGTTATGGTTTGCAAAGTCAGGTTATGATTTCTGATGCGGATCAAACGGATGAACATCGATTTATATATTTTTCTTCCCCTGTCTATCGTGACGGAAAGTATCTCTCAACACTCATTACAAGAGTGCCATTATCAAGAATTTATAAAACATTGGAACGTTCTGGTTTATTAGAAAGTCATAGCACAATCACTATGAGTGAAAGAAGATCAGATAGTTGGAGTTCACTAATGCTTGATGAGAGCGGTTCATCTATGAGTCAAGATGAAGCAAGTGGGCTTTGGCTTGATCGATCTACAAACTTTATACCGGATGAAAAGACCTTGGTGGTAGCGTCTATCATTCCTTCTATAAATAGCATTATGAGACTGGAGTATTCAGAGTCTCATATTTTAGCGCCCATTTTTAGAACCAGGTGGGTGGTGATCATGTTTATGATTGCAATGGCTATGATAATTGCATTGGCTTCTTCAAATATATCGAGAAGTATTACGCGCCCGATCAAGCAACTTAGGCGGAGTTTCAAATCCCTAGCGGATGGAGATAAAAATGTATTGGTGAAAGCTTCAAGTAAAGATGAAATTGGCGTGTTATTGGTTCAGTTTAATGCCATGGTAAAAAAACTACGTAGTACAGAAAATAAATTAATAGAGACGGAGAAATTAGTCTCCATTGGGAATCTAGCCGCTGGCGTAGCCCATGAAATTAATAACCCCATGGCTATTGTTACTTCCAATGTTTCGTCTTTAAAGGATTATACTCAAGAGTTGGTAGAGCATCTTGCACAGGTGGATAAGGTATTAATTCATAATGAATTATATGAAAAAAATACATCGCTATCTTTAAATCAAAATGATGTTTCTGATCTTGCATCTGAAGTTGAGTTGATTATTGATGAAACAGGTCAGTCATTAACTCGTGTAAAAGATATTGTTTCCAGTATGCAAGTTTTCAGTGAGGTAGATAAAGAAGACTTTCAAACATTTGTTATTAATGATCTGTTAGATGAAATTATCAACGAAGTGAAAGAGAGCAATAGCTCTATAAATATAGAAGGCAAGTTCGTGAAATCGGTCTCGGTTTATGGCCGTAAAAAACAACTTAAAATGATGTTCTCACGTTTAATAGATAACGCGATTAAGGCCAGCGATAAGAAAAACCATATAGTACAAATACATGTTGGGGGGAGTGCTGAGCAAGCCATCGTCTGTGTGGATGATAATGGTTGCGGTATTGACCAAAAGGATATGGATAAGATATTTGATCCTTTCTTCACAACCAGAGAAGTGGGTCAAGGCGTAGGCTTAGGTTTGGCCATCGCCTACACCATTGTTGGCTCTCATAATGGCACGATATCTGTGCAAAGTGTGGTGGGTAAAGGAAGTCGATTCAAGGTGATCCTGCCGCAGAGTTTAACAAAGCAGGCTAAAACGGCGTGATTTTGTCTGTAGTTAGTTAAAGTGCGCCGTATTTTAAAGGAAGCAAAGGCACACTGCACATCTCTGGTCTAAGCTATAAAAGTAAAGCGTGTATTAGACCAGAATAATATTTGCTCATGGCAGTCGAATAAATGAGCCTTATGGATAAGGATTATGCTCGAGCAGCTTCTTCAATTTTCCCCTTGGACACTCGCCCTGATCAGCATCATCGTGATCTTGACAGTGTACTTTCAATTCTTTCGCTATAGCTCTCGAACAGCAGAGTCAGCGCCCACTATCTTAACCAGTATTGGTATCTTTGGTACTTTTCTGGGTGTTGCCTTGGGCTTGAGTGATTTTGACACCGAACACCTTCAAGATAGTGTGCCGCAATTATTAAGTGGCTTGAAAACCGCTTTTTGGTCATCGATTGCTGGATTACTTGGGGCGCTCACTATCAAGTTCAGAGCGGTGATGGATGCCACCCATGGGGAAGAACATCACCAGCGTACGGCTAGTATTGACGATTTAAACGACTCAATGAAGGCCATTCTAAAAGCCCTCAGTTCAGATGAAAACGATACCGCACATCAACAACTGGCGTTAATGCGCACAGAGCAGCAAAGGCACAGTGATGATTTGATTATTGCCATGCAGCATTATCAAGAAAAAATGGTAGAAGCAAATACTCAGGCATTGATTGAGGCGCTGGCGGTCGTGATGCGAGATTTTAATACCAAAATTGATGAGCAATATGGGGAAAACTTTAAGCGCTTAAATGAAAGTGTTGGCAGCATGCTGCAGTGGCAAAAAGAATATAAACAGCAGCTGGTGGAACTTGCAGATAACCAGCAAAAAATTGGTCATTCAATGGTGCAGGCAACGGATGCGTTTGAGAACATGGTGCATCATGCCGAATCGTTTAATGGCATTAGCGAAAGTCTTGGCAATATGTTGCAAGGGCTTAATACCCAGCGTGATGTGTTGGATAAGCATTTAACCGGTTTGGCAAATTTAGTCAGTGAGGCAGGGCAAGGCTTACCTCAATTAGAAGAGCGCATTACTTTCCTTACATCAGGGCTGGCCTCTACATTGGAGCAATACAATACTCGAATGGAAAGTATGCTGACTAATACTACGCAAAGTATGTCCCAAACAACCGGCCAATTGAGCACTCAACTGCAGCAGTCTTATTCTCAAGCGTTTGAAAAACTCGACAACCAAATCATGCAAAGCCTGACACAAAGTGATAAAAAGATTGCCAAACTTGACGCAGCACTTGAGCAAGAACTGAATAAATCCATTAAAACAATGGGGCAGCAATTAGGTGCATTGAGTGAAAAATTTGTACAGGATTACGGCCCATTAACTGAACGCTTACATGAAATAGTGGCGTTAGCAAAAGAGAAAGGCTAACCCTATGCTAACCGATGAAGAGAAATTAGGTGGTATAAGGGAGCAAGAGGGTCATTGGGTTGCGGTAAGCGATTTAATGGCTGGGTTGATGATGGTGTTTTTGCTCATATCCATTGTATTTATGATTAACGTTGAGCTGCAGCAAAAAAAAATAACGGATGTTGCCATACTCTATGATCATCTACGGACTCAGTTATATCAAGATCTGCTTACTGAATTTGAACCAGATTTAGCCGTTTGGGGGGCAGAAATACAAGAAGACTTAACCTTTCGTTTTAATAAAGCTGAAGTATTATTTGCCAATGGTGAATCGGACTTAAATCCTGAATTTCAGCTTATTTTATCTGATTTTTTTCCCCGCTACTTAGGCATTATTACAGCAGATAAATACCGTGATGATATTTTAGAAGTGCGCATAGAAGGGCATACCTCCAGTGGCTGGTATGGTGCCGTAAGCGATGATGATGCTTATATCTATAATATGGCGTTGTCTCAAGCAAGGACTCGTTCAACCCTTGCATATCTATTGAGCCTGCCAGCGGTGAACGATGAAAAGCCTTGGCTCAAAACCTATTTGACAGCAAATGGTTTATCATCAGCAAAAGTTGTGATGGGTGATACGGGGATCGAAGATGGTGAGCGTTCAAGGCGGGTTGAGTTTAAAGTCCGCACGGATGCTGAAGGAAAAATTGCCACCATTCTAGAAGATGTCTTGCCATGAAATTAATCGATTTTAATCAAGATGAACAATTTAATTATTTACGCCAATTAATGGGAGCTGAGAAGCTGGGCAGTTTTGAATTGTTCGACCCGCAATTACATATTAGCTGGCAAGACCGGCAATTATTATCAAAACAATGGCTTGGTATTAATGGTAATAAACTACACAGCGTTAATGATTCACTGTTTTATAAAAATAGTCCCGTCATTGCTAAGGTTGACCACATATTACACTTTGCGTTATGTGATGAATTAAAAAAAAATATCACTAATGGGCTATTAACTCATGCGGACATTACTACAAATACCCGTTTAATAAATTCAGAAAGTAATTGCCCATTCTGTTTACATGCTGTCAGTTATGAAGGCTTTGATGTCTACCGCCATCGTCATCAGCAGTACAATGATAAAATTATTAAAGACTTCCAGTTAAGTCGTTACATCCTATCTAAGTCCTCCGTTTTCAAAGCGTAATGCTTGGCCGAAATGGCCTTTCTCATCTTAAATTTCTTATGACACACTGAGCGATATATAAAAATAAATGAGAAATAACATGCATCGTTCACTTAAATGGCTTGGTTTGTCTGCCTTGCTGATACTCATCATTCTTTTTTCTTGTGGCTACTTGGTTTTACATAATGGGTTACCCTTACTGGAGGGAGTACTGCGTTTGGATGAGATTCAAGCGGATGTGAAGATAGAGCGAGATAAACAAGGTATTCCAACGATTTATGCTCATAACAGGGAAGATACTGCCTTTGCATTAGGGTTCTTACATGCTCAAGAACGTTTGTTTCAAATGGATCTATTACGTAAAAATAGTGCAGGGGAATTAAGTGAACTATTTGGTGAGCTAGCACTAAAATTTGACAGTAAGATGCGTCTGCATCAATTTCGAAAACGTGCCCAGTTAGCGGTGGATAACTTGCCGTCCAATCACAAAGCGATTTTGGCAGCTTATACAAACGGGGTGAATGCTGGAGTTGGGCAACTCTCAGCGAAGCCATTTGAATATCAAATACTAAACACAACACCAGCTCCGTGGCAGCATGCAGACAGTGCACTGGTATTGATTAGTATGTACATCGATTTACAACCGCAGTGGAGTCAAAGCGAGCGTTCACTCGGGGTAATGAAAGACGAGTTGCCAGCCGATTGGTTTGCGTTTTTAACCAGTCAGGGAGGTTATTGGGACTCGCCGCTTCAAGGAGACAACTTATCAGAAAATACAACCATACCGCAGAAGCCTTTAGCGTCGTTCTCATTGGCGCAGGATGCACAGCTGCAAGTGAGTGATTACCAATTCTTTGACCAAATTCATTATGGTTCTAATAACTGGTCAGTTTCTGGTGCATTAACCAAACATGGCGCGGCCATGGTCGCTGACGATATGCACTTGAAGTTACGTGTTCCAAATATCTGGTATCGCGCCAGTTGGTACCTAGAAGATGGCCGTCGCATGACAGGGGCCAGCTTACCTGGTACACCTGCCATCGTGGTGGGCAGTAACGAACACATTGCTTGGGGATTCACCAACAGTCAGGGGGATTACCACGATGTGATTGTGTTAAAAACCAATGCAGATAAAACCCAATATTTAACCCCAGAGGGTTTTAAAACGTTTGAAATAGAAACGGAAACCGTTGAGGTCAAAGGGAAAGAGACCAACACAGTGGAGGTTAAGTTAACTCAATGGGGGCCGGTGATTGGTGAAAACCAAAACGGTGACATGCTGGCCATGCGCTGGGTAACTCATGATGTGGAAGGCGTGAACTTTTGCTTATTAGATTTAGAAACCACGAATACGGTAAACGATGCATTATTAGTGGCGGCTGAATCGGGTGTGCCGGGGCAAAATCTGAACGTGGTGGATAAAGAGGGAAATCAAGCGTGGAGCATCATGGGCAGGCTGCCTCAGCGTTTTGGATTTGAAACGGGCATGGGTGGCAACTTTAACGGTAGTCAGTTACCACAAGACTGGAGCCAAGGCGATAAAGGTTGGAGTGGGTACTTAGCCCCTGTGAAATACCCAAAAGTGGTGAATCCTAAAGATGGCCGTATTTGGACGGCCAATGCGCGTATTGTAAGTGGCGAGCAGCTTAAAAAAGTGGGTGTTAATAATTACGCACTGGGGCCAAGGCAAAAACAAATTCGAGATGCCATGTATGGCGTTAATGAATTTACAGAACAAAATTTTTTAAATATTCAATTGGATGATCGTGCGCTTTTTTTACAGCGCTGGCATGAAACATTATTAAGTCTAGTGGGTGAGCAAGAACGTAAATACCCTGATGTGATAGACGTTTTGAATAACTGGGAAGGCCGTGCCAGTCACACCAGTGCCGGTTATTTATTGGTAAAACGCTTTCGTGAGAATGTAGTGGATCAAACCGCAGGTGAGGTTTATCGCTACCTAGAAAATAACAGTAACGAGTTCTGGCCATCGGCCATTGATAATTTTGTAGAGTACCCAGTTTGGCAGCTGATTACCGAGCAGCCATCGCATCATGTTCCTGCTGGCTTTGATTCATGGAACGAGTTTCTATTGGCTATGTTAGATAAAACCATTTCGGCGTTATTAGTGGACGGTGGTGAGCTAGCAGATCAAACATGGGGTACGGCCAATACACTGGCGATTCAGCATCCACTTAGCAAGGCGTTACCTGTGCTTAGTTGGTTATTAGACATGCCGGCGGTACCTATGAATGGTGATACGTATATGCCACGGGTGCAAAAACCAGATTCAGGTGCGTCACAGCGATTTGCGGTAGCACCCGGCCATGAAGAAGAGGGTTACTTTCATATGTCAACGGGGCAAAGTGGTCATCCACTGTCACCGTATTTTGATCTAGGACATGAGGATTGGGTTGACGGAAAGCCTTCTGCGTTCTTGCCTGGACAAACCCGGTGGACATTAACGCTGCAGCCTAACTAATTTAATTAGCGCAAAAAAAACCGGTATTGAGTGATCAATACCGGTTTTTTTGCGCTGAATGTTTGGCTAGTCGATTAACCCATATTGATCACGCAATACGTCAATGATTTCTTGTTTTGGGTTATTGGATAGGTGCAGCTTTTTACCGATGATTTTCTCAGCAATGCCCACATAGGTATCACTCACTTGTTGGAATACCTCAGCTGGTAAAGCATTGTCACGGGCCAGTGCTTCGCGCTCATCCATACGGTCTTTGTTGAGTAAAATATCTGGATCAGGAAAGTGATTTAATAATAACTGGCGGAAGCCTTCTTTACTGTTTTCTACAACCTTACCTTGTTGGTAGTGCGCGCCATCCCAGATACGCGAGCTGTCCGGTGTGCCCACTTCATCCATGTAGATTAATTTCTCTTGGCCGCTGGCATCGGTGACGTAGCCAAATTCAAATTTTGTATCCACAAAGATTTGATCAATCTTAGCAAGGGCGTCACTGATCACAGCAAAGCCTTCGCTTAATAATTTTTCGTAAAGCTCGATGTCACCTTCACTTTTTAAGTTGAACGCGGCGAAGTTGTCACGAATGTCTTGGCGACTTACATTGACGTCGTCTTGCTCCGGGACACCCGGAATGCCTTTTAGAATGCCCTTGGTGCTTGGGGTCATTAACAGCTCTGGCAATTTTTGATCCTTGCCTAAACCGTCGGGTAATTGGATGCCACAAAATTCACGCTCACCTTTACTGTAAGCGCGCCACATGGAGCCTGTTATGTAGGAGCGACAAATGGCTTCAATCATTACTGGGCGGGCTTTCTGTACAATCCAGACGAACGGGTGGGGAATATCAAGAATATGACTGTCAGCGAGTCCATTGTCTTTGAATAACTGGAACCAGTGGTTTGAGATAGCATTTAATGCCGCGCCTTTGCCAGGAATACCCTGTAAGCCACCTTCACCATGCCAAATGCAATCAAATGCACTGATCCGATCACTGATCACCATGATGGCCAAGGGGGCATCAGGCGCCACGTTGTAGCCTTTTTCTTTAATCAGGCGCTGGCTATCCGCTTCGGTTAACCAATAAACGCTGCGCACTTTACCACTGTGCACCGGCTTATCGGTACGAATAGGAAGATCGTTATTCACCGCTAATACGTTTTGCGCCTGTGCCATGGTATCTACTCGTAGAAAATAAGGGCGAATTTTAGCAAAGGGAAGGGAAATTGGATAATGATAAAAACTAAACCCCCCATGATGCTGGTTCATACATGGGGGAGGGGGTGTTAGGCGTAGTCGTACTCGCCACCTTTTGCTAATCCCGCTTGGTAGGCCGCGCGAGATTGGAAGGTCTTAACGTATTTTTGAATATGAGGATAATCATCGCCGATTAACCCTCGCGCCACTGAAGCCTCAAGCGGAAAGCTCATTTGAAAGTCGGCGCCGGTTAATTGATCACCACAAAACCAAGTATGGTTCGCTAGGTGGGCTTCGATGTATTTCAGCTGATTGCGAATGTTAGGTGAGACAAAGCTTTGCATCACTTTATCGGCCAGCATTTTAGCCACAGGCTTAATGAAAAACGGCATAGGCGCTGTTTTCATTTTCATAAATACCAAGCGCATGACCATTGGCGGCATCAATGAGCCTTCACTAAAGTGAAGCCAGTATAGGTATTGCCAGTATTGCTCACTCGCTTGTTCTGGCTTGAACTGAGGGCCGTACTGGCTAATAAGGTATTCAATGATAGCGCCGCTTTCAGCCAGAGTAATGCCGCTGGCATCGTCGGTAATCACTGGGCTTTTACCTAGAGGGTGAATGTCTCTTAGGCTTTTTGGGGCCAATATGGTCACTGGGTCGCGCTGATAAAACTTAATTTCGTAGTCTACGCCCAGTTCTTCTAGTAACCAGATGATGCGTTGTGAGCGGGAATTATTGAGATGATGAAGTGTGATCATAAATGACTCTTTTTATCGTTAAGAAGGTTGTTACGTCGTACAACTCAAAGTAGATCACTTTCATCCTGCCCAGTTAATGCATGGGGATCAAGATTTATCCGCGTCGATCAGGCATAATACCCATCCAAAATGTACGTCAATTAAGTGTGATCGCCATGAGTGTTGAACAAGCGTTACTGCAACGCAGTGATAATAAATGTGAGTTATGTGCCGCTACTGAGAATCTTGCACCCCTAGCGGTGGAGCCATCAGATGGCAGCTTGGATCAGAGTATCCTGGTCTGTGAGACTTGCCGTGGGCAAATTGCTGATCAGGCAATCATGGATGTAAACCATTGGCGATGCCTTAATGACAGCATGTGGAGTCAAGAGGCGCCTGTTCAAGTGATGGCTTATCGACAATTGTTTGCATTAATATCCAAAGGGGAAACCTGGGCACAAGATAGCTTGGATATGCTTTACCTTGACCCAGCAGTGGAGAAATGGGCAAAAATGGGTTTACCGGACGAAGACGCTGAGCCGACTTATGATGTGAATAAAGCGGTACTGCAAGCGGGCGATAGCGTTACGCTTGTAAAAGACTTGGTGGTAAAAGGGGCAAACTTCACCGCCAAGCAAGGCACCTTGGTGAAAAACATCTCCTTGACCAGTAACCCTAAGCATATTGAAGGTAAGGTGAATGGCTCACATATCGTGATTATTTCTGAGTACTGCAAAAAAGCTTAATTAGAGCCCCCATAAAAAGAAGCCCGAGTCAGTATGGTGTATCACCATGATTGCCTCGGGTTTTTTTTGCTGCGTAATTTAAATCTATATATTATTGATAAGTATTATCATTTAGATTAATATCTCCGAATTAATACTTTCGGATGATATCAATGACAACCTTTCTTGCGTTCATTCAACAAATTGGCGGCCCTGTTGTGGCCATCTTGCTGCTTTTCTCGGTGGTCGCAACCAGTTTCATTCTTTTGAAATTCACCCAAATCGTTTTGCAACGCCCCTCTCAAAATGCCAGCCCAGCTAAGTTGTTAGCGCATTTGAAACAAGGTGAAATTAAGCAGATTGCGTTACTGTCACAAGGGCAGCGTAATCCTCGCAGTCAAATCATCTCCCGCTCAGTGGCCTTGCTTGAAAATCAGGTCCTTGATATCGAAAGTGCTCAATCGGAAATCGTGCGCCAAGCACGTCTAGTTGCCGAGCAATATAAGTCTCACCTAAGACCCCTTGAAGTCATCGCAACCGTAGCACCGCTATTGGGTTTGTTCGGTACGGTATTGGGTATGATTGAAGCATTTAAGGCTATGGAGATGGCTGGGGCACAAGTCGACCCTGCGGTTTTATCAGGCGGTATTTGGCAGGCACTGCTAACCACGGCCGTTGGTTTGGGAGTAGCGATTCCGGTGTCATTGGTTCACAGCGCCTTAGAGCGCCAGGGTGAGCTTCAAACTCAAGCGTTACAAGATGATATTGGTCAGGTATTTACTTTTTTTGCGCAACAACACGGCGAGCGTAAACAGAAAAACCAAAATTGCGCATCATGATTCATATGGATTCCCTTGGTAGTGGCGGGCGTCGAGCAAAACCCATTAGCTTAACTGCACTGATTGATGTGGTCTTTATTCTGCTGATGTTTTTTATGCTCACCTCCAGTTTTAGTCAGTGGCAAATGTTGGAGTTGTCAGTGCCCACTTCTAGTGAACAAGCAGAGCAAGATGCTCCACCTGTATTAATTGTTTATGAAAATGAATTTGCATTACTTACCGATGTTATTAAGCGCCCAGTCTCACTTAAGAGTGTTTTGCTTGAGTTATCAGGTGCAGTGAATAAACCACTTGTGATCAGTGGTGAAGAGTCGGTCACATTAGCGCGCTTATTAAACGTCTATGAACAGATGCAAATATTAGGATTTAAGCATCTTCAAATTGGTCAATCCATTAGCGAAAAAAGCGAGTAAAACGTGCAAGGATTTAATCAATTCAATTTCATACAAGACTCACAAGCCAAACCATCATCGGATGACAACATGATTCCGCTGATCAATATTGTGTTTCTATTGCTGATTTTTTTCATGGTAGCAGGGCAAATTAAAGCCCAGCCAGACCAAGCCATAACACTGCCTTCTACTGCACAGTTAGAGTCAGCCCAAGCACAGACTTTACGATTGGAGCTATTTGCAGATGGACAGTTAATGTTAAACGGTGAGCTGATTGAAGTTGCCAGTCTAAAATCAAAAATTGACTTAGAGTCCGCTGGAAGTATTGCTTTATTTGCAGATGCCCGTGTCACGGCGAAACAACTTGATGAATTATTAAGTGAATTTGCTAATACGCCTCAATGGTCAATCGAACTGTACACACTGGAAAAATAATGACGAACTTGCATAGTGGTTTGATTGCATTTTTCTTGGCTGTGCTGATACACGGATTAGGATTGTTTGCATTATTGGCTGAAGCGAAAGATCAACAAGGGGATGCAGCGGATGCTGGTGAACTGGGTGTTGAGGTGGGTTTAGGCACGCAAGGGTCCCATGCCAATATAAAAGAAAGACTTTCAATGCTCAGAGAGTCAAATTTAAAAAAAACAGAAATAAAAGAGCCTGCTAAGACGGCTAAAGCGGTGGTGAAAGAATCGAAAAAAGAAGCCATTGTTAAACCCATTATCAAAACAACCGCTCTTCACAACAAAAGCGTAAAAGCGGTAAATGAAAGTGTCAATACAATAAAAAAAGAAGCGCAAGCTTCACCGAGTGACAGTGAGAGAGAAACCGCAGAGCCTGAAGTTCAAGCCAGTGCCGCTAGTGTACAAGCGGCGATTAAATCGAGTGGTCGGTCTGATCAACGTCAAAGCGGTGGTGTAAAAGGCAATGCAAAAAATTACATAAACCAAATGAATCGTTGGTTGGCCCAGCATCAAGGTTATCCCATGGCAGCCAAAAAAGAAAAGCAAGAGGGCACCGTTCGTGTTGCTTTTACTATTGATCGATCAGGCACTGTTTTACGTCGTTCGATTGAAACATCCAGTGGCTATGCGCTGCTAGATGAGGCGGCTTTGAAGGTGCTCGATGATGCGTCTCCTTTGCCTCAAGTGCCGGATGACTTTGCGCCTGGACGGGCACAGTTGTCACTGGTTAAGCCAATTGATTTTACTCTTATAACAAATACATCTTTTAAGGACTGACATGAAGTACAGCATAAAAAAACCGTTAACCTTGCGTAAGTCACGCCTTGCGCCAAGCGCAGCGGCGTTAACCATTGGTCTACCTACTTTGTTAGTTGGCGCCATTCAATCGGCCTCAGCTGAAGACGCAATTGTTCTGGACGCCATGCAAGTAGAAGAGCGTACGGTTGATACTAACCCATATGCGGAAGCTGGTGCACCGTATAAAGCTAAAGTGTCTGGTGATAGCCGTCATGTAAAAGATTTAGCGGATACGCCTCAAACCATTACGGTATTAACCCAAACTCAGATTTTAGAATCTGGTCGCAGTGATTTAAAAGAAATCGTTGATGCGCAACCGGGTATTACACTAGGTACCGGTGAAAATGGTAATGCGTTTGGTGACCGTTACGTGATTCGTGGTCACGAAGCCCGCTCTGATGTGTTTGTTGATGGTTTACGTGACCCAGGTATGAGTACCCGTGAAAGCTTTGCCGTTGAACAAGTTGAAATTACTAAAGGGCCAAGCTCCACATTTGCTGGCCGTGGTTCAAGCGGTGGTGCGATTAACAGCATTACCAAACAAGCCAGCACAGAATACGATTTCAATAAAGTAGAAGCCGGTATTGGTACAGATGATTATCGTCGTATCACGCTGGATAGTAACCAGACAGTTAACGATGACTTAGCACTGCGTGCGAATGTTTTACACAGCTATCAAGAAATACCTGATCGTGGACCGAATGATTCTGAACGTAATGGTGCGGCGCTTTCGGCGACTTATCAAGCCAATGAAAAACTGAAGCTTGTAGCGGATTATTATTTCTTAAGAGCCTTCGATCGTAATGATCTTGGTGCTTACATTGACCGTGACACGAATAAAGTTAACGAAAGTGTCCCCGCTTATGCACAAGATAATGATTTTTTATCATCTAATATCGACACGGTTACATTTCGTGCCATGTACGATGTGAATGATAATGTACGTATTGAAAACGCGACACGTTACGGCACCACGGATAATGGTTATGTAGTCACCGGTGCACGTGGTACGACTCGTGATGCCTCTGATGCATTTGGTGCCATTGATACCATTTCTTTGAGTACTCACCAAGGCTGGCAAGAAGTGGAATACTTTGCCAACCAGTTAAATGTGTTAATGGATTCCGAAATCGCCGGTATGAAACATCAGTTTGTATTGGGTGCTGAGTATTCACAACACAATGTAGTGAACGGTGTGTATAACGTAATCAATACGGGTACGAGTAATTGTAAAACGGCAGGCCGCGGTGGCGTAGCGGATGGTTATTGTATTCTAGATGAAAATGGTAACTATCTAAGTAACCCTAATGGTTTAATGCAGCGTGATATTACCAAAGGTGATGTGGATTCAGATTACAGCATTGATACGCTGTCTATTTATGCAATGGACACGGTTGATTTGACTGATTCATGGTCTGTATTTGCAGGCGTACGTGCGGATGCATTTGAATATAAAAACATTATCACTAACCGTGATGGTGACGAAGAAACGTATAAATACGATGATGTATTATGGAACGGCCATCTTGGTGGTGTTTATAAGTTAACAGATAACAGTAATGTGTATCTAACCTACAGCACGGCTGCCAATATTAATGGTGGTGAATCGGATGTAGGTGGTAGTTGTGGTTATGGTGGTATTTGCTCAAACACGGAGAACGTTGATAAAGCCAAACCTGAAACCGTTGAAAATATTGAGCTAGGTACAAAATGGAACTTGCTGAATAATAAACTTTTAGCTACTGCTGCACTTTTCCAAATTACAAAAGATGATGTGATGGAAGGGACTGATTATGATGTGGAAGGCACATACAACACAGGTAAAAACCGTGTACAAGGTGTAGAATTTTCATTAGTCGGTAATATTACAGATCGCTTAAGTGCACAACTAGGCTTGTCTGTAATGGAATCAGAGATCTTAAAAACGGCGGCTAAAAACCGCGATGGTTCCCCTGTAGAAGCGGGTGGTATTTTAGCTAACTTTGCTGATCAGTCTGCCTTTGCTCAAGTGCGTTATCAGCTTAATGATCAATTTAGCTTCGGAGCCGCCGCTAACTACTCTAGTGAAGTGTATGTGGGTCAGCCAGATAGTACGGCCAATGATGAGCTTGGTGTGCCGGATTACACCGTATTTGACGTATTTGCTAACTACACCTTTAGTGAGAAGTTAACGGCACGTTTAAATGTGGCGAATATCACAGATGAAAACTACTACCTAACGGCGTATCGTAGTGGTGGTTTTGCGTACATTGGTGATGCACGCAATGCACAACTAACTGTGGCTTATGAATTCTAATTAAGCCTTGAGTGTGTGAAAAATACCGAGCCCTGTGCTCGGTATTTTTTTATTAATGAATCAGGAGGTTGCATGTTGTTACCGATTGAACAAATTATCAGCCGTGAAGATGCTTTGCGGTTACGTGAGGCCATCGAGCAAGATCCTTGGCATGATGGTCGACGCACCGCTGGCGGATTATCGGCCGATGTAAAAAGCAATTTACAGCTGGATGAAACATCAGACCTTGCGAAGCAATTGGGCCAAGTCATTACCCAAGCGGTTAAGCAGCACCCTTTGTTTGTGTCCGCCACCTTGCCTCATACTGTGTTTCCACCACGATTTAATTGTTATCAAGATGGTGGTCACTATGGATTGCATATTGATGGCTCTGTCATGACATTACCGGATGGCCGGTTAATGCGCTCGGATGTATCCGCCACGTTATTTTTATCTGACGCGGATGAGTACGAAGGTGGAGAACTGAGCATCGAAACACAGTTTGGTGCACAAGAGGTAAAATTAAACGCAGGGGATATTATTGTGTATCCATCATCGAGCTTGCATGAAGTGAAGCCTGTTACCCAGGGTAAGCGCATAGCTTCTTTCTTTTGGGTGCAAAGCATGGTGGCTGAGCCTACACAAAGAGAGCAGTTATTTGAGCTTGATCAGTCTATTCAAATACTGACCGCCGAACGCGGGCGAGATGATAATGAAGTTAGGCGCTTAAGTGGCCTTTATCATAATTTATTGCGTGGATGGGCCAGTGTGTAGCATTTTCTATGTGGACAGCAGTTATGCTACCCTTGGCATAAGACACAAATTTAAGTGATTATGCTGATTATCTCCAACCATGTTTCGATTCCCAGTAGTGAAATCGAAATGCAGGCCATTCGCGCACAAGGTGCGGGCGGTCAAAATGTGAATAAAGTTTCAAGCGCCATCCATTTACGCTTTGATATAAAAGCGTCGAGCCTGCCTGAATTTTATAAAGAACGTTTACTTGCCTTAAGTGATTACCGTTTAACAAAAGACGGCTGTATCGTGATTAAAAGCCAAGAGCATCGCAGCCAGGAGTTAAATCGCCAAGCGGCCCTTGAGCGCCTCGCGGCGCTTATTCGTCAGGTCAACGTGGTGCAAAAAACACGTCGCCCCACAACGCCTAGTCGTTCTGCTAAAAAGAAACGCATGGATAAAAAAACCAAGCACGGTCAAACCAAGGCCTTACGCGGCCGTGTGATGTAAGTTAGTGACTGCTGAATAATTTTGCACGTACCATGTCTCGGTACTTTTTAGGATTGGTGGCCAATAAACGTTTAAATAAACGATTAAAGTGCGATAGATCATGATACCCCACCTGACACGCTACTTCGTAAATGGATAAATTGGTATTCTTAAGTAAATCTTTTGCTGCATCGACTCTTAGTTGTTGTAAGTAGTTAAGAGGGGTGATGCCCGTGGCACTTTTAAAGCGTCTATTTAACGTTCTAACACTCAATTCAAATTGCTCTGCCAAAGATTTAATGGTGATATCTTTATGGAATTGGTCTTGTAACCAGACTTGAATCTCGACGATATCTTCATCCGGGTGTTGACTGTGTTCATTAACAAAGCTGGTACTGCTATAAGCTTTGCGCACTTCATGGGAAAAATGCCGTTCAACATGCATGGCCACTAATTTATTATAAATTTTTTGTATTAAGTGCACGGTAAGATCAGCAAACGCATTGACGCTGGCGGCGGTGTATAAGTTGCCAGCCTGCACAATAAAATGCTGACGCTTAAGCTGAATATTTGGGTAATCTTTTTTAAAACGATCAAAGTAATACCAGTGGGTCGTTGCTGCTTGATCATCCAATAATCCGGTTTCCGCTAAAAAACTCACACCAATACCCACGCTGCAAATCAGCGTCCCCTGGCTATGAAGGCGTTTTATCCAGGCCAAAAGTTGTGGGTTTTGTCGCAATGAGGATTTTGGATTCCGCCACAGGGCGGGTAAAAATAAAATATCAGTATGGGTAATTTCGTCTAGCGTGTGGTCCGGCACCAAACTAAAGCCGGCTGCGGTTTGAACCTTGTCGCAGCTTAAGCCTGCTGTCACGATATCCAGTGGTGCCATGGTGCGACTTTGCACTTGGGCGGCGTTTTGCGCCGCGCGAAACATTTCAATGGGTAATGTCATGCTGGTGGCAAGCATTTGCTCACAGCAGAAAAAGGTAATGTGATTCATAATCTATCTGGCTAATACAGCTTATTTTATGGCCTGAATGTCCAATCTATAGCATTTATAGGCTTCTTCAATGGTTTTCTTATCCCTGTTTTGCTGGATTAAGCCTCGATGTCCTTAATGCCAATTTATATGGCTGATATGACGTATCTAGCGTGAATGCCGGATCTTACACTGATGCCATTGTTCATTTAATGAAGAGCGGGTCATGGCAAGTTTACCTCTTATTGTTGGCTTTGGCGGCTATAACGCGGCTGGGCGTTCCTCGTTTCATCATGGTTATAAACGATTAATTATCGACACCCTAAGTGCGCGTGAGAGGCAAGCCGCCTACGCCGATTTAGCGGTTTTAATGGGGCTGGTTAGCGTAAAAACGCAAGAGCCGTTGAGTTATCTCGATACGCTGGGGCGTGTGTTCAGCTTGGCTGAGCTGGAAGCGGAGTACTCCCAAGTAATCCTTAAAAGCACCTTAGTGCGCCGTATTGAAAAAACGTATTTCGATGCGGATGCCGTGCCTTGGCAGCAGAGTGTCACGCTGAATACTCAACAGCCCGTTAGTTTTGAGATATCAACTAAGCAGATGCCTCCAGTTATCCCTGATGACTGGCAAGTGACCCCTTTGAATAAGAAAACCGTTAAGGTGACGCTGATTGGCCCTGTGGATGTGAAGATCAACACGGTACGGGCCTTGGGGGTGAAAGGGGCTGGGCAGTTTCCGTCTGGTTTTATGCCTAACCAGCATTATGCTTCGCGTTTTCACCCGCGGTCATTACAGATGGCCATACTAGGGGCATCGGATGCGATTAATAGTTGCGGTATTCCATGGCAAACCATAGCCGATGCTGTCAGTCCTGATGATGTGGCCGTTTACTCCAGTAATATCATGGGGCAACTGGATGAAGCGGGTTTGGGCGGTATGCTGAATGCTCGTTTAAAGGGCCAGCGTATTACCAGTAAACAGTGTCCCCTTGGGCATAACAGCATGACGGCGGATTTCATTAACGCCTATGTACTTGGCAGTGTCGGCAGCACCGGCTCCATTACCGGCGCGTGTGCCAGCTTTTTGTATAACCTAAAAGCGGGCATGGAAGATATTCAAAGTGGCCGCAAAAAAGTGGTGTTGGTGGGCAACAGTGAAACTCCCATTACCTCTGAAATCATCGACGGTTACGCCAGTATGGGCGCCCTTGCCAGTGAAGAAGGGTTGCGCAATTTAGACAACACACTTGACGCGGATTTACAAAGAAGTAGCCGGCCTTTTTCGGATAACTGTGGCTTCACCATTGCCGAATCCAGCCAATATTTTTTGCTGATGGACGATACATTGGCCATGTCTTTAGGTGCGCAAATATATGGTGCGGTCAGTGACGTGTTTGTGAATGCAGATGGCATAAAGCAGTCCATATCCACGCCTGGTGCGGGCAACATGATTACCATGGCCAAAGCGGTGGCCTCAGCCCAAGCGCTGCTTGGTGAGCGTGCTGTGCGTGAGCATAGCTTCATTCAAGCCCATGGTTCCAGCACCCCTTTTAACCGCGTAACAGAATCGAAGATTTACCATGAAATTGCGCAGACATTTGCCATTAAGGATTGGCCTGTATGTGCGGTTAAATCATATTTGGGTCATTCTTTGGCCTCCGCCAGTGGTGACCAACTAGCCATGACCCTTGGCATATTTGCCCATGGTGTCATACCGAAAGTGAACGGGATTGATCATATCGCTGAGGATGTGTTTGCTGAGCGTTTGCATATCCCCCTTAAGCACATTAAAAAAACCGCAAAGCACTGGCAGGTAGCGTTTTTAAACTCAAAAGGGTTTGGTGGTAATAACGCAAGTGCCGTCGTGTTATCACCTGATGTGGTGAAGAATATGTTGATTCAACGTCATGGAGATGTGATTTATAACCTATATGAAAGCCGAGCCGTACTGACTCAACAAAAAGCCATGGACTATGACCATCAAGCCAGTATGGGTCAGCTGAGTGTTATTTATCGTTATGGCGCACCTTGCATTGATGAAAGCGAGATTTCACTGACACAAGATGAGTTAACGCTACCTGGATTTGCTCGCAGCATCGCGTTACCAACCCAGCATGTCTATCAAGACTGGCTACAAGTAGACACAGAAGCCGCACGACGATTGGCTCAGGTTCACAATTAAAAAAGGGTAACAGGGAACCCCTAAGCCTCTGGTATACTGCGACTCATATTATGCAGCGGTAAAAGAGTAGGTTATGGGGTTCGAACAATTAGGCTTACACGAAGCAATTACAAGCACGCTGGTGGGTCTTAAATATGACGAGCCTACTGCGGTTCAACAGCAAGTCATTCCAGAAGCACTATCAGGCAATGACGTTTTAGCGGGTGCGCAAACCGGTACCGGTAAAACAGCCGCTTTTGTTTTGCCCATCATTCATCGCCTTTTACAAAATCCTCGCTCGACACCTTCTGCTGTAAACGTAAGTGCGCTCATACTCGCGCCGACACGGGAGCTGGCATTACAAGTATTTAAAAGTGTGCAGGCCTATAGCGAAAATACGGCTATTCAATCCACCATTGTTTACGGTGGCGTGAGTATTGGTGCGCAAGTGGATATCTTAAAAAAAGGGGTGGATATTTTAGTGGCCACACCGGGGCGATTAATTGATCATTTATTTAAAGGCACGTTGGATGTAAGCCACTTAAACACATTAATACTCGATGAAGCGGACCGTATGCTGGATATGGGGTTTATCGATGATATTAATATTATCTTAAAGCGCTTGCCTAAAAGTCGCCAAACCATGTTGTTCAGTGCCACCTTGGATGACGCTATTTTTAAGCTTAGCCAAACCCTTTTGCAGCAACCTAAAATTATTGAAGTACACGATCGTAATAGCGTGGCAGCACCGGTTGAGCAAATTGTGTATAACCTGGATAGCGATCGAAAACGTGAATTCATCTCGTATTTGATTGGCAGTAAAAACTGGCACCAAGTTTTGGTATTTACTCGAACAAAACAAGGTGCAGACACCCTAGCTAAAGAAATGAAAAAAGATGGGCTGGTGACTGAGAGTATTCATGGTGATAAAAGCCAAGGAGCAAGAGAGCGAGCACTGGAAGACTTTAAACAAGGAAAGGCAAGGGTCTTAGTCGCAACGGATGTAGCCGCCAGAGGTTTGGATATTCGACAACTTAAATATGTTATCAACTATGAGTTGCCCTATATTGCCGAGGATTATATTCACCGCATTGGGCGCACGGGCCGTGCAGGGGAAGATGGTTTGGCGATTTCTCTTTTAGCTCAAGAGGAACAATATCTACTTGAAGAAATCGAAGTACTGCTCAATACTCGCTTAAATCAACAGTGGTACCCAGGATTTGAACCTGATTTTACCAAAGCACCCGTTGCAGATAAAAAAAATAGTAAGGCCGCTCAAAAGCGCCGAGCCAAACAGCGAGCCATGGGCAAGGCCACCGGTAATAAACGCCGCCGTACATAATGTAAGGACAGGAGAATATGAAACGCTATCTCGATGCACAAAAACGCTATTTGCAGTCGGTTTCTAAAACCATTCAAGGGTTGAAACAAGAAAAAGAAGAAACCCGAGTGATGATGAAAACCTTTTTTAGTGTGTTGACGCAAAAGTTTCCTAAGGGCCATAAACCTGAGCCGCAAGAAATAGAGGCGGCATTAGAACAATTAAAAGATGTGCATAAAATGGCGGGGTTATTTGTCTTGGCTCTCACGCCAGGCAGCGTGGTTACCTTGCCTGCCTTGTGTGCACTTGGGAAACGTTTTGGAGTAGAAGTCTTACCCAGTGCGTTTCAAGACTTGAATAAAGATGACTTAAAAACCCTAGAAGAATTTGAAGTGATTTTAGCCCAGGAAACGCGAAATCGTTTAGAGAGTGATGTTAAAACGAATCATGTCCTTGAACATGATTCGAAAGAATAAAATCACAATGTTAGTGAGCAAGTAATTGACTTTGGACTAAACCATCCAGCATAAACTGAACTGCAAGTGCAGCAAGCAGTACACCAAAAACCCTTGTAATCACCTGCATGCCTGTAATTCCCAATACCTTTTGCACACGCGTGGCGATTAATAATAAACAAAGCGTAAGCAACATAATGGATAAAATAGCAGCGATTACCATGGCTTGAAGTGATGGCTCCTCAGCACTTTTAGCCATTAATAAAATAGCGGCCCCCATCGCACCGGGCCCGGCAATGAGCGGCGTGGCTAACGGAAATACCGAAATATCTTGCTTGATACTGGCTTCATCGTTTTCTTCATCGGTTGTGCTAAAGCCACCACTGGTTCGGGCAAAGACTAAATCAATCGCGATTAACAGAAGCAAAATACCACCGGCCACTTTTAGCGCGGCCATGGAAATACCTAGAGTTTGTAAAATAATTTCGCCGCCCAAGGCAAAACCTAGCAGTATAAAGGTGGCGATAGCGGTGCCTCTGTAAGCCATGGACTTAGCCTTAGCTTTGGATGTGCCTGCGGTCAATGCAGCAAAGACAGCGGCCACATCTAATGGACCAACGGTTGCAAAGATAGTGGTGAATGCCACAACATAGGTTTCTAACATGAAGTACTCGAGATTTGGGTCGTGCTAGTAAAGCAGTTTAGGTGAAATTAAATAAAGGTAAAGCGCCCCAAAAAACGTCTAGGGCGCAGCTTAATCAAGCGTTATTATCTTCGATATAATGCTCAGCCCAAACGGCCACACTTGAAGCAACATAAGCAGCATGCTTACTGCTGCTTAATAGGTGATCGGCTGGATCTAAACTAATGAAACTTTTAGGATGCTTTGCATAGTTATAAATATGCTCGGCTTCCTTGATTAAAACCGTAGTATCACGAGGAGAGTGAAATACCAACAGTGGGGTTTTCATTTTGCGAATGGTTTCATCTTGGTTTTGATTATACACATCGTCTAAAAACTGTTTTTTCATGACAAAAGAGCGACCTGACAGCAAAACATCCGCTTGACCTTTTGTCATGATTTCATCTTCAAATTCGGCAAACTGTTTAATCACATGACAAGGCTTAGAAGGTGCTGCCACGGTAACCACGCCTTTAATACTTTTAATTTTGCTTGTTGCGCCTAATACAACGGCGCCGCCAAAGCTATGGCCGATTAAAATAGCAGGGGCTTGGTAATTGTCTTTAAGATAATCTGCCACCATAACTAAATCATCGACGCTGGTGGTAAAGTTAGTATCCTCAAACTGGCCTTCACTATGGCCAATACCAGCAAAGTCGTAGCGCAATACCGCGTAACCTTGAGCAACCAACCCACGGCTAATGCGTGATGCCGCTAAGCTATCTTTACCGCAGGTGAAGCAATGGGCATAAAGCACAAAGGCTTTTGGGTGAGGCCCTGGTTTTTCAAGAATGGCGGCTAATTTACCTTGAGTACCTTGGATTTCTATTTTGGCGCGATGCTTTGACATAGACTTCTCAGATCAACTTCTTTTGTGCAAAAGAACCATTAGTTGGCAAGGACGCTAATGTACGGTTCATTAAAACTCATTGCAATTAAAACACTGTTCCTAAGTGTAGCCTATATAAAGGGAGGCTTAGAATCAGTGAAAGACCCGATATTACAGGCGCTTAAACTTGGGTAAACGCAAATCCCATATAATGGCTGCGGCTCTCACACAAAACGCTGTGCTAATGGCTAATAAAATACTTAAGTCAGGCTGCTCAAACAGATGGATAAACAGTAGGTAACTGACACTGCCTGAAATAGCCGCACTCACATAGATCTCAGGTTGCAGTAATACCGGCTGTCGATCTAATAATATATCTCGAATAATTGAGCCGAAAGTCGGTGTGATCATGCCCATGGCAATGGCCACTAACGGGTCTGCACCAAGGTGGTAGGCCTTAGCCGTGCCTAGCACGCTAAACAGTGCAAGACCCATGGCGTCCATCCATACCAGAAGGCGCTGGCGGCGGATAATCTGACCTGCAGCAAAGTAGGTTAAAATAGCAGCAGCAATACAGGTTTTTAAATCCATAGGACTAGCCACCCAAGCCACCTCGACACCTAGAATTAAATCGCGCACCGTGCCACCACCAATTCCCGTCACGGTTGCGAATAAAATAAATCCAAGGATATCCAGCTCTTTTTCGGCAGCGGCTAGTGCGCCTGAGATAGCAAATACTGCAATACCGGCCAGTCCCGCGTAATAGAGTAGGTCAAAGGGCAAGCTTGGTTTCTCCTATCAAATAGTCAAACAGCGCTTAGCTTAAAGGGGTGTAATTGACTTTTTTACCGCCAGCGCGATCGATTTTTTGCGCAAGCTCCCCTGAGAATTTAATGATTCTATCAAAGGCAATAGGCTTCACATTAAACACCGCATACTTGCCGCCAAGTGCACCGGGCTCCAGCATGTGAAATTTCATGTCTTGTGCAAGTGCACCGAATTTTTCAGTGGCTTTATGCACGAATACATCCATAAAAAAATCTTGATTAAATTCTTCGTCTTTTACCAGCTCGTTATACTCAGCTTTATCATCAGCGATGACTTCGCAGTAT
>NYTP01000001.1 GCA_002683575.1 Bermanella sp. | reverse complement strand
AAAGTTATAGAACTATGAATATCCATAAGCTCATTAAGTAAAACACGCATTAAATTACGTCCCATTTCAGACGACACAGCCATTCGCACTTCGCCTGTAATACACTCCTGCTTTTCATTAATAGCCGCTTGCCCTTGCATTAGTAACCCAAGCGCCTGTTCGCATAATGGTAAGTAACGCTCACCTTCAGCGGTCAGTCTTATCTTTCTAGTAGTGCGAACAAATAGTTGTGTACCAAGAGCTTGCTCTATTCGTTTAATAGAGACACTCGCTGCCGACGAGCTCATATCCAACTGATGCGCAGCCGCTGTTATTGATTGAAGCTGCGCAACTTTTAGTAATACGCGTAAATCTGCAATTTTCATATCGGCCCCTTTATAAAACTATTCGTTGATGCTGCCAATTATCCACGTTTTAACGAAACTGTATTAAACATTAGCCTGTTTATGGAATGAAAAATACTCGCTATTGTGTCTCTATCCCAACGCAAAGGAAAATATTTATGAAATGTAGAATTGCCCTATCAGCTTTAATACTCACAACTTCGCTTATATCTGTACCTACTTTTGCAGACGAGTACGAATCAAAAGTAATACCTGCAAACAAAGTCAAATGGGGCTATTTAAACCCATTAAGAGGCGAGCAAAGTCCCGGTGCAGCCGATTTATGGGGCGATCGTACCGCAGATACTGCAACAGGTATGCTAGTACGCTTTAAAAAAGGGTTCGAGTCCCCGCCGCATATTCATAACATTACTTACCGAGGTATCGTAATTGAAGGCCAAATGCACAATGACGACCCCACAGCTGAAAAAATGTGGATGCCTGCGGGATCATTTTGGACACAACCTGCCGGTGAAAACCATACTACTGCAGCCAAAGGCACTACAAATCTAATTTACCTAGAAATAGACTCAGGCCCTTATTTAGTAAAACCAACAAACAAACAGTTTGATAATGGTGAACGCCCATTAAACGTACATAAAGACAACCTTGTTTGGCTAGACAAAAGCGACGTAAGCAATATTAATGCTAAAGGTGTACAAACAACCTACCTTTGGGGAGACACCGAGACAATGTACGGCTCAATGATAAAACTACCAGCCGGGTTTAAGGGGGAAATTAGCACAGATGCGGATGAGTTTCGTGCAGTGATAATTGCAGGCAACGTGCAATACAGCTCAAAAAGTAACTNACAAAACTTAAGTGCAGGTAGCTTTGTAGAATCTGGGGGTAANTTCATTCACTCGCTTGAGAACACAAGCGATATACCAGCAACTATTTACATTCGCAGCAATGGCTTATACCACGTAAATTAGCGTGTTATAGCTACGTAAAAACTAAAAAGCGCACTAATAAGTGCGCTCATTTAACTGCTTGTGATCAAAAGCTGTAACGTGCAGTTAAGCTAATATAATCTAAATCATCTATTGTGGTGTAGCTAGTACCTACAGAGAAATTTGTATTCACATAGTAACGAGCACCTAAAGTGATAGCTGTTTCACTGTCATCTGCAATATCAATGTAACTTAAGCGGCCATCAATTTCGATGCTATCAGTTAGCATTGATCTAACACCAACAGATAATCCATAGCCATTTTCATCATCCGACAAATCAGTACCGCTGAACGATACTTCAGTTTCAATGTTTTCGTACGTTACTAAACCATAAAAGTCAGTGCTTTCACTAATTGCAGTACGGTAACCCACGCCTGCGCTCAACCAATTTAGATCTACATCCAAACCATCTTCTGAGTCGCCTACAGTCTTATATTGACCAGACACAAAAAAGTTATCGCCTAGTAATTTACTACCATCAAGCGTCCAACCGTTTAAATCATCGCCATCAAGATCTGCATTTAAATAACCGCCAGACACATAATTAAAGTTAGGTGTTTCTGCAAATGCAGCAGGGGTGACAAAAACTGAGCTTAATAATAAGAGTGCGACTTTATTCATTTTCATGGTACTTCCTTTTAGATATATTTTAACAACATATTGTTGTACCCAATAAAATACACAGCTATATATTTGATTGCAATTAGAAATTTTATAGATTAATTAAAAATCAAGATATCAACCAATAAAGAATAATAATGTAGGGCTTTGGATTTTAAGTGCGTAAAAATTTAATAGAATCTACTTGGAAAGCTTTGAAAAGTGGTGGCCCCTCCCAGCATCTAAAATACGTAAAAATGCTGCCTTTGGGCCGATTACTACACTCATTTTTAAGGAATTTCCATCTTTTTTTACACCTTCCATTAGTGTAAAAAAAGGTGTAAAAATGAATCAACCAACTAAATTTAGATTTACAGAACATCGCATAAAAGCGCTACGTTCAAATGAGAAAACCCAAACATACTCCGATAAAACTCTTGCTAATTTGAAAATCACAGTTACTCCCGTTGGCACAAAAACCTACTATGTCCGCTTTAAAATCAATAAACAGCCATTTAATCATAAAATAGGTAATGCGCTTTTGATAACGGTGGATGAGGCTCGTAGTCGAGCTGTGAACTTCATTAACTTTAAAACGGGGCAAAAGACTGAAAATAGCTCAGGGTTAATCATCAACGATATTTTTACTCTTTATAAAAGACATGAATTATCAATGCGCAAGACCATAGCAGGGAGAACTCATGCTCTGGAGGTGTCATATGGAAAACATTTAAAGGATCGGATAGGCAGTAAACCTATAGAGACGTTCAACAAAAAAGTCGCAAGGGCATTGTTTGCTGAATTAGAAAGCCTTGGCTACTCCGTCCACAACCGCTGCCTTACTGCTATAAAGTCCGCTTTTAATTATGTGATTGAATATGAGGACGATTTAAGTGTCACTGTTAACCCATTTATGGGTATTAAGAAATTGACTGAAGTGCAACGTAATCGATATCTAACCAAAGATGAGGCCAAAAGGCTGCTAGCGTCACTAGAACATGAATCTAATCAAGATGTGGCAGATATTTATAGAGTGGCGCTATTTACTGGAGCAAGGTTATCAAATGTAAAAACTATGCGGTGGCATGAAATAGACTTCTCAAGCGGACAATGGCTAATACCTGCAACCAATACTAAAACGAGTAAAGTTTATCAAATACCATTACATAGCTTTGTAATAAATTTACTAAAACAACGTAGAGAGCAAGCATCCGACTCCCCTTTTGTATTTGCATCTGAGCGTTCTAAATATGGCTACATCACGGGTGGAGATCCCTTGTGGAAATCGGCCATTAAGCGAGCAGGCCTTTATCATGACAACCCTAACATTAGGCCAAGACCACATGACTTGAGGCGAACTTTTGCAACGTGGCAAATTCAATCTGGAACTGACATTAGTGTGGTGTCAAAAGCGCTTTGCCACACTTCTTTAAAACACACGATGATTTACGCCCAAACTAATTTGGATCAGGTTCGTAATTCAATTGAGAGCGCCTTTGAATTCATGGATTAATAGTTCTGTTGTATGCTTTGGCATGAAATGAATAACGGAACCAAGAGCCCTTTCCTTGTTTATAAAACAAGAAAATGAAAAAATTTAAAAATAAATTTTATTGACAAACAATGAGTTAAAAAATCACACAATAGTGGCTTTGTTTTGTTGTGATAGATTTTAACTCATTGAAAAAACGATGAATAATTCTGTGATATTATCTGGGTGTAGCATATTAAAAAAGGAGTTTTATGATGGCTAGAGCTATTCAGAGTAAAGTAATTACAACGCGGGTTGATCGGGATACCGGCGAGTTAATCGAGTCAATTGAAAAACAAGAAAGGGTGGTGCCTTGCAAGCAAACCCCTAAATACTCGATGTGGTTGGGGCAACTGAGCGCAATCAAAGGTTTAACGTCCAACCAAATGCTGCTGTTGTTTGCACTGTCCCTAGAAATGGAGTTTGAAACTGGCGAGATTGACATTTCGACGGCGCGACGTAAAAAACTTGCGACTGAATTAGATATTTCTGATGGGACACTTCGAAACATCATCAGTAAGCTAATTCAACGTGATCTTATCCGGAAACTAAATTCAGGGCTCTACCAAGTGTCACCGTTTCTTTTTTATCGCGGAAAGCTCACGCAAATAAATGCTCAACGAGAGCTATATCTAAAAAAGACAGCTTAGAGCTATGGGCGGGTCCCGCCCTTAAATATAACAATAATGAGGACTTTGCTTAAATTATTAATTTTTAATATAAATTAATAATTTCATGTCATTCTATGAATGACAAGCGGTCAGCAGATCTGCGTACAAGTATCATTTAGCCAGCCTATTATTTCAAATATTTGCCTAGACCTGTTCCATTCTGACAATTGTAACGTTGGTTGCTCCAAGTCCTGTTAGGATGTCACTAAATGCTTCCTCATCAGTAGCGTTATAAAAAGTCGCAACCCATTTAGCATCAGGTCTGACTGATTGCTTCAATTTTTTGAAGTAGGGTAAATCTACGTCAGCTAATGAGTGACCGAGAACATATATTTCATTAATATTACCTAGTTTTGCGAAGAAGTCCTCGTTGTTTTTTATGACCTGCTCAGTTCCCTTGAAAGTTGCTGAGAAATACTGATTGATAGCATGCCTACCACGCTCAAATGAGTAGTCATATTGATCAGATTGATATTCTATCCAACGTTCTAAACCTTCATCACTCAATTCTGATGGTTGCTCGGCAGGTTTCTCTTCAAAACTTTCAGGATCAACACCATGACCGAGAATTAACTCATCAACATGTTCATTGGCTTTCCCGTGAATGAATAGCACGTTCTCATCAGGGATTCCATAGTACTGATAAAGCGTATCTGTGTAGTTGAATGTGAGGTAAACAGCGTCTCTATCAATGTTTACTGATCGGCTACGATCAAATGGGGGAAGCTGTACGGCCAAAATGAACTCTTTGAATGCTTTATACAGTTCAGTGGTTAGAAGGCCTAGTATTCGCTCCATCTCAATTTCAAGCGTGTATCGGTCTCTGTCTCGAAAGTCATCTGAAGAATAGTTTGGCATTGCATCCATATTTGCTTCCAAAACTGAATCTTTATCAAGCAGTGACATACTCGTTTCAAATTCAGACCATAAAGGATCTAACATTGTTGTTGGAAAATCTGGGGCTAAATCAGTAAACCCGAAATAGTTGAGCAACAGCTCATAAGTTTCCTCGTAGTTATTTTTGAGATAAAGCCCAAAAGATGTATACCTAGTGTCAAGGCCATGATGAACATCAAAGCCATTACCTATTACATATAGCCTCATATCATTCACCGTTTATATCTAGTTCTTTGAAGCTAATGGTTTTGGAGTCATCATCAGTCAGCTCAAAATATGTATCTTGGAAATAAAAATCTTCAATGTATGCGTTAGCTTTTAATCCATCGGTATAGGCAAGTGTTAAGTGTGCAGTGTATGTTTCTTTGTGTTTTACTTTTGACTCATTACTCAACACGAATACATATTGCTTGTCTTCTGGATCCCAAGGCGAACGGTCATAATCTGAGAATCGGTAATCTGCCATAACAACTACCTCAAATTCTACTTCGTATTCAGCCATCTCCGCATCGACATCCTGTAAATTTTTTTTCTTTACATTCACCGAGTTGATTTCTATAGAATTTATAACCTCATCGAAAGGATCTGCGTTTTCATAGTTGAACTCGCCATCTTCGAGAGTTTGCAAAGCATCAGCTTTGATTTGTTCTAAGAGTTGTTCGAATATTTCATCAGCAAACTTAGCTGGTTCTTCGTATGCTTTGTCACTTCGAACAATCAAATCAATTAGATCATCTATTTTTTCAAGATGAATGAAATTATCTTCTTTATCACAGAATGATTTCATATCGCCGTCATCACTAACGATATAAGCTGAATATCCTCTAGCCAAGCTCACCTGCTTAATAGCCTCTAGCGCAAATGCATCAGGAAATTCGTGCTTTTTGGATTCTTTGCCAAAAGGAGGATGGCTATTGAAGTAAGCATCAAATACTATTTGAGGGTTAACAGTGCTTACATCAATTGTTTCGACATAGCCGTTTTCGACGAAATCATCAAATTTTTCACTGATAACGGCATAAATATCATCACCTTTAACCTTGGTGAAGATACCATGACAATCAAGGTCAGGAGTGTTTCTTAGGAACATAGCATCTTTTTGCATCTTCTTTATCATAGAAGCTGCTTCTTCAGATTTGCGTTTAAGATGGGAATCGATCTCTTTCCTTGTCACATCTGTGATGAGCAAGTGAATTTTCTCATCCTCAATTAGCTCTTGAAGGCGGCCTAGAATGTGTTGCCCAAATTGATAGTTTTTCTTTTCAAAAGCGTTTGTATCTATAAAAACTAGCCTTGTCTGTAATTCCATAATCAATACCTTAGACACATAGTGCAAATTATCATTAAGTAAATTGGTTAAATAATCAATAGGTTAATTTATTTTTATTAAAGAGTACTGACAAGTAATTATCTAGCACCAATATAGCTTGCGAAACAAAGCTGTTTAAGAAATAGGTGCTGTTTCGTAAACCTCTGGATTAATTAAAAAACACCTTTAAAATATCGACTTTTATATCATCAGCGCTTTTTTTTCAGGTTCCAAACGTCCACTTTCCTAGTTTCTGCTAACATCATTCAGGTGACAATAACAATGGAATGAAAAATGAGAACAGGAACAAAACCAAAACCTTTGTACAACGTGATGATCACTGTCACTGGAATTATCCAACAATCAGATACAGCACTACATTTATGTGAAGGTGAAACTATTTATTTGCAAGCTCTAAACGAAATGCCAGTAAAGCTAAAAGTGCTACATAGTTTTTTTGCGGAGTTTGGAAATAAGCAAAACTCGGCGAACAATGAAAAGTCGTTCGTTGCTGAAACAAGTAACGAGGGCCGTGATCTAACACGACTGCTGAATTCACAGGATATGCTATTGGTCGCGATGCGTCATCAGCCTGAAATCAATGCTACATTATTAACTCGGCTCGATGGCTCGGGCTCATGGTTTTCAGTAAAAGCCACGCTTAAACCGAAATTCGAACCTTCCGCGGCTGACGTTTCTAAACCAGAGTCGTTAGATGGGGAAAACTTGCTCTCAAGAGCTCGTGATGCTTTAAACGCGGAGGGAATGAAATGGAAACCCTAATGGATGAAGGTCATAATATGACCGTTTTGCGAGCAAAAAAATACCACTCGTTTACTCAAGCTGCTTGGATAGAAAAACACGTGACGCGTGCAATAGAAAGCCCAAATGTGAACAAACGTTTCAGCCATCTAAATCGTCTCATAATCGGCAGTGAGCAGATTTGTGACGACATTCGAAAGCATTTAGAACATCACAGCATTACTAAACTGCGTAAAAATGGGGTTTTGATGATTGAGTTTGTTTTGTCTGTCTCCCCAAGTTTTTTCAAACAGCCGAATGGAGCTTACTGGCCTGATGCGAATGAGCGCCTTAAAGCGTGGGTCAACGCCTCGCGTGATTGGTTATTGAAGGAATTTGGTACCAATTGCCTGACGGCAATACTGCATCTGGATGAACAAACTCCCCATCTTCACGCAATATGTGTTCCAGTTTCTAAGTCATTCAATAAAAAAGGTGGAGTAGTTCATCGACTAAATGCGAGAGGCATTCTCGGCGGCAGAGACAAGCTGTCGCGGTTACAAGACAGTTATGCTGGAGCGCTAGCTCCTCTTAATATCAAACGTGGGCAAAGAGGCTCAAGGGCCACTCATACAACTCTAAAGCAGTTCTACAGCGCAGTGAACGAATCGAAGCGAATTTGCGCAAAAGCAGCACTACCAGCTCCTGACGCAGCACCTGCGAGCTTCAATTCATGGCAAGCCATCGTAAACCGGCTTTCTGATAATCTAGATTCTATCCACGACTCAGAAATTAATAAGCTGAAGGGGATCATTCAGGAGCTGGTCGTCACAAATGAAAAACTCCGTCATGAAGTCATGTCGCGGCGCAGAAATCAGTAACCTCATTGTGTACGCAATTGTCGAACGAATAATTTTGCGAAGCAAAATTGTGTAGTGAGTTACACAAATTCTGCGTTGGGCTTGTGTAAGCTTTTCAGGCATTCTGTATTAATCTCAGTGAAATTGCACTGAGATCAAAAAACACCTCCAATATAACCAAGCAAAAAACAAACTTAATTAATTGATTATAAAAATATTTTTTTGTTATCGCGTCCGACTTCCGATTATCCGCTAACATCCCTGCTACCTCCACGGATGGAGGTGTTGTGGAAGGATAAATGACATGAAAGCGAAAGAAACAATATTCACAGAAGTTGGGCATCTCGAAAATCATAAAGTGAATATTATCATTGGGTTGATTGAGACTTTGGAATTGGATAGCCAAGAGGCGAGCTTAGTGATTGCAGGGATTGCAGTCTATATATCCACATTGAACCAAAAGCTTACTCAGTTTGAAAAGATCAAACAATGTAGAAATGACGCAAATGTAGTTGCCTTTTCGTCCCTTAGTCAACAAAACTCACTCACTGAGCCTAGTAAGGTCAGGGACAATAATCTGATTGATTTCCTCCAAGCATTCAATGGAAGCGCAAGAGTGCTTCCAGGGATGAAGGGAATGTCGATCAAAACCTCCAAATCGAAAAAGATGATACAGCTGAGAGTGGACAAAAATGACGCTTACTTTCAGCTGGTTGATTACCCTATTGATTATGTGTTTTCAAAAAATGACATCAACACATTGATAGCAGCTCATAAGCGGTTTAAACAAAGGATCGAAGCTAAGATGCCATGGAAAGATCGAAATTATCTGCTGCATGGACAATACAGAGAGCTTATTACTTGGAATCAATTGTATGATTTTTACTGTGAAGGCAAGTCATCCAGTTACGAAACTAAGCTCCAACGATTCAAGAAACGCTATTTTTCAGGTACATGGGGTGAAAAAAGGATCTCAACTTATTGTAGGGAGTCATTTATGCAGGACTATTTAGATCGTTCAGTTCCAGACAGGCAACCTTCAGACAGAAACGAGTTGATAAAGCAAGTCGATGCCGCTATTCGTCAGGCTAAAGGACAAGCGAATATTGCTATAGATGTGCAAACGCTATTTAACAAAGGAGATCGTTCTCGGGCGGACGGAACAGATAAAACACCTCCGAAACTGGAAACACTTACAGCATATATTATTGAAGCGTTTGAAATGTGCGAAAATCAAACAGGCTTATCTATGATAACGCAATTAATGGCCTCAACTCGTAAAACTCGAACAAATTTTCTGTCATGGAGGAGAATCAATTTAGATGAGTGCTTTATAGAAGTGCCTAGTCATGAGAACAAGACAAAATTTGTAAGACACCCGTTCCCAAAAAGGTTTCATGATATCCTGTTAAGTATTCGAGAGTCACAAATGTGTGCAGCTAAACATGACAAAAGTCCATATTGGCTCTTTGAAAGTAAGACACGCACAGGAAAGGTTTCGAGAAACATTGACCATGGGTTCTATCGCGTTAGAAAAAGTTTATTAAGCAAAGCACAGGCTCAGGGAGCATCTGAAAAAACTCTGAGAGCTATTCAGTCCTTTACCCAGCATCGAGTTAGAGACATCGTTCAAAAGCTGGTGCTAGACGTTGGAGCTACCTTAGGACAAACTGAAAAATGTCTAGGCCGATCTGCGGATGATCTTGGATGTGCTTATGATGATTTATCTATCGAGACACTGTGTGACGTGAAAAATAAAATGGTCACACAAATTGAAGCTAAACACCCTGACCTAAAAGCATTATTTCAACGTCTAATAGACAAAGAAATTGAGCAATGATAACTTATAGGGGTGTAAAAAAAGGTGTAAAAAAAATTCTGAATATACCTTAACTATCTGATATTAATTAAGTTAAAGGTTAAAAGTGGTGGCCCCTCCCAGACTCGAACTGGGGACCTAACGATTATGAGTCGTGTGCT